>JAZSIB010000135.1:0-7010 GCA_045533585.1 Lachnospiraceae bacterium
TTCTTCAGGTTCATGATGATTTCGGTAACGTCTTCCTTCACACCCGGAATACCGCTGAACTCATGCACTACACCGTCAATTTTTACTTGGCTGACAGCTACGCCCGGTAAGGATGAAAGCATAATTCTTCTGAGAGAATTACCCAATGTCGTACCGTAACCTCTTTCGAGCGGTTCGACAACAAAACGTCCGAATTTATTATCTTCTGAAATCTCTGCGATCTCAATCACAGGCTGTTTAAAATCTAACACAGTGGACCCTCCTTACGGTTTATTATGTTTGCTGCCTATTATTTGGAGTACAACTCGACGATTAACATCTCGTTAACCGGAACATCGATCATCTCTCTGTTCGGGATTTCCTTAACAGTACCGGTCAAGTTCTCATGATCTGCTTCCAGCCATGCCGGAACGATTCTTCCACCGGTAACTTCAAGGATGTCCTTATATCTCTGCATGGACTTAGCCTTTTCTTTGATGGAAATAACATCGCCAACCTTAACCTTGTAAGACGGAATGTTTACACACTTGCCATTAACAAGTACGTGCTTGTGATCTACGATCTGTCTTGCTTCGGTTCTGGTTCTGCCGTATCCGAGACGGAACATAACGTTGTCAAGTCTCAGCTCAAGGAGAATCAGCATGTTCTCACCGGTAGTACCGTAGTGAAGCTTCTTTGCCTTGTTGAAGTTATTACGGAACGGCTTCTCAAGAACACCGTAGATAAATTTTGCTTTCTGCTTTTCTCTCAACTGTAAGCCGTATTCGCTGACCTTCTTGCCTGCACGTGCGAACTTACGATTGGACTTCTTATCAATACCGATAACCGTCGGCTCAATACCGAGGGATCTGCATTTCTTTAAAACAGGACCCATGTCTCTAGCCATATTATTTTACCCTCCTATTCGAAATTAGACTCTTCTACGCTTGGGCGGTCTGCAACCGTTGTGCGGAACCGGAGTTACGTCCTTAATGCTGGTAACGTCGATACCACAAGCCTGAAGTGCACGGATAGCAGCTTCACGACCCGAGCCCGGACCCTTAACCATAACATCAACGGAACGAAGTCCATGTACCACTGCAGCCTTTGCTGCCTTCTCTGCTGCCATCTGTGCAGCATACGGTGTGGACTTTCTGGAACCTCTGAAACCAAGTCCGCCGGCACTTGCCCAGGAAATAGCATTTCCTTCGGAGTCTGTCAGGGTAACAATTGTATTATTAAAAGATGACTGAATATGTGCCTGTCCGCGATCAATATTTTTCTTGACACGCTTCTTCGTAACTTTTTTAGCACTCGCCTTTGTAGCCATTATGAAACCTCCTGATTAATTACTATTACCTGAAATTATTTCTTCTTGTTAGCAACGGTACGCTTCGGACCCTTTCTGGTTCTAGCGTTTGTCTTAGTTCTCTGACCGCGAACAGGAAGTCCCTTTCTGTGACGGATGCCGCGATAGCAACCGATTTCCTGTAATCTCTTAATATTAAGAGCGATCTCTCTTCTAAGGTCACCTTCTACCTGTACGGTAGAGTCGATTACGTCACGGATTCTACCAACTTCGTCGTCGGTAAGATCTCTAACACGAGTATCCGGATTAACCTTAGCCTGTTCAAGAATACGATTCGAAGTTACTCTACCGATACCATAGATATAAGTAAGTCCGATCTCTACACGTTTCTCTCTTGGTAAATCTACACCACTGATACGAGCCATGTGCGTCTTAACCTCCATTTAATTAGAAAATAATGTTCTATCCGGCTGCTTGCAGTCCGGACAATGCTGTTCTCCGAAACGGAAAACAGTCGCAGCGCAAGTACATCCCTACGCCGCATTCAGCCGCTTTAAATTGCGCACAGATATCCTCTTGGGATTCTGCAAATGACACTCACCAGCCGGACAATATACTGCCGGTCTGATGGCAATCCAATAGAACTACACTTGTCATTTTTATACCGGGTATGACGGTTCCCGATACCGCAATATCACAATTCCACTTACCTTTCCGAAAAACGCACAAAAACCCAGGGAAGCCGCAAGATTCCCTGAACTCTCATTCGTTTCGAAGCTGCTTCATCATTACAGCCGGGTAAGCAATCGTAACACAGAAAGCAAGTACTGTTTCTAAAGGTAACACTAACCCGTATCTTAGGCCGTATTACGATATCGAAACAACAGCGCCTCTTACGAGACTTCTGTCATATTAGCCTTGTCTTTGTTTGTGCTTCGGGTTCTCGCAGATAACGCGGATAGCACCCTTACGTCTGATGATCTTGCATTTTTCGCAAATTGGTTTCACAGAAGATCTAACCTTCATGTCTCAATTCACTCCCTTCAAAAAAAGTCCGTTTAACATTATAGCATGCAAGTTGCCATAACGCAAGCTATTTTTACCAATTCAAAAATGTTTTTTTATATATTTATACACTTTGAACCGGGAAAAATCTGTCTTATTTGTCTCTCCAGATAATTCTGCCCTTCGTCAGGTCATAGGGAGACAGCTCCAAGGTTACTTTGTCGCCGGGAACGATCTTGATGAAGTTCATTCTCAGCTTTCCGTTGATGTGTGCCAGTACGACGTGACCGTTCTCAAGCTCTACCTTAAACATAGCGTTCGGTAACTTCTCAATTACGATGCCTTCGATTTCAACCATATCAGCTTTTGACATACAATCTGTTTCCTTTCTTACTATCACTTTATATTTCTTTATATTACAGCGACAAAATCTCCGGTTCACCTTCGGTAATCAGAACCGTGTTTTCATAGTGCGCGGACAACGAACCGTCTTCGGTCACGATGGTCCAGTCATCATCCAACACGCAGACATCATAGCGTCCGACGTTTACCATCGGCTCGATACAGATGGTCATATTCGGAACAAGCTTCATGCCTCTGCGTCTCTGACGGAAGTTCGGAATCTGCGGATCTTCATGCATCTCCGTTCCGATACCGTGTCCGACAAAGTCTCTGACACAGGAAAATCCGTTTGCAACTACGACTTCCTCTACTGCTGCAGAGATATCAAACAGATGCCCACCGGCTCTTGCGAACTTGACCCCTTCGAAGAAGCTCTCTTCTGTCGCGCGGATTAACTTCTTTGCCTTCTCTGTTACTTCACCGACAGCCCAGGTTCTTGCCGCATCGGACTGATAACCCTTCAGTACCACGCCGGCATCAATGCTTACGATATCGCCTTCCTGCAGGATGCGTCTCTTATCCGGAATGCCGTGAATTACTTCATCATTGGTCGAAACACAGATAGATGCCGGATATCCGTTATGTCCTAAGAAGGAAGGAATGCAGCCATACTTTCTCATCAGCTCATCTGCCCGTTTATTTAAGTCCATGGTGCTGATACCCGGCTTTACCATTTTGGCCAGCTCCTCGTGTACAAACGCAAGGATTTTGCCGGCTTCTCTCATGATCTCGATTTCACTTTTTGATTTGATTGTTACTGCCATTCTAATCTCCATGCCTTTCCGGCATCTGCAAACATTGCTTCAGACATCCTATTCCTATGTCTGCTTTTCGTAAGCATTGCACCTTTTTCTTTCGTTCATACTCCTAGATTGGAGATTATCCTAAAATAGCAACAATATCATCAAATACCTTGTTCATGTCCTGGGTTCCGTCAACCTCTTTGAAGATACCTTCTGCCTTATAGTAGTCGATTAACGGCTGGGTCTGGTCATGATATACACCGAGACGCTTCTGTACGGTCTCCGGCTTATCATCCTCACGAAGAGTCAGGTCGCCGCCACACGCGTCACACTTGCCTTCTACCTTGGTCGGGTTGAATACGATATGATATGTACCGCCGCAAGCTACGCATGCTCTTCTGCCGGACATACGGCTTACAATCGCTTCATCCGGAACTTCTACGTTTACTGCATAATCCAGCTTGTCGTTGATCTCCTTCAGCGCCTTGGTAAGCGCCTCTGCCTGCGGGATGGTTCTCGGGAAACCGTCAAGCACATAACCATTCTTGCAATCTGCTTCCTGGAAACGATCCATAATCAGTTCAAGCGTCAGGGAATCCGGAACCAGCATACCCTTATCCATGTATTCTTTTGCTTTCTTGCCAAGTTCAGTACCGTTCTTAATGTTCGCACGGAAAATATCACCGGTAGAAATGTGCGGAATATCATACTTTGCTGCAATTCTCTTTGCCTGAGTTCCTTTTCCTGCACCCGGTGCGCCCAACATAACAATCTTCATATCACTTACCATACCTTTCCGGCATCTGCAAACATTATCATGGTTTATTTGCAGACGCATTCTCTTGTAATTATATTTTATCGCGTATCGAAAATTTCTTTTCGCTTATTTTCTATTTCACATTTAACCGACAAGAACAGAAGCATGACGGACTCACTCCGTCATACCTCTGTCTGTAATTTGTCTGTTATTTCATCATCAGTCGGACAGGAAGCCCTTGTAGTGACGAACAACCATCATACTCTCTACCTGCTTCATTGTCTCAAGTACAACGCCTACGATAATGATGATGGAGGTTCCACCGAAGGAAACTACTGCTCCGAATACACCGGCCATAACAACCGGAATCAATGCTACGATGGTAAGACCAATCGCACCGATAAAGATGATATAATTCAATACCTTATTCAGGTAATCAGCAGTAGGCTTACCCGGACGGATACCCGGAATAGAACCGGACTGCTTCTTTAAGTTGTTAGCCATTTCGTTCGGATTGAACGTAATTGCGGTGTAGAAATATGCGAAGAACAGAATCAATGCAATGTAAATCAATGCACCGGCTGTATACGCAAAATCACCCCAGCTGCTAACCTTGAACCAGTTACCCTGGTTACACAGATACAGAATCTTTCTCCAAAGTGTAGTACGATCTCCGGTTACACCGAAGAAAGAAGAAATAATAATCGGGAACTGCAACAGTGACATTGCAAAGATTACCGGGATAACGCCTGCGGTGTTAACCTTAATCGGAATAAAGGTTGCCTGTCCGCCAACGGATCTTCTTCCCTGTACCTTCTGTGCATACTGTACAGCAATCTTTCTCTGACCATCCTGAAGAAGGATAACCAGAACTACTGTCACAACTACCACCAGGATAATAACGATTGCAGAGATAATACCCTTAACAACACTGTTATTGGTAATGAACTGTGCAGTAAGATTTCTTGCATCTACCGGAAGATTTGCTACGATGTTGATTAAGAGGATAATGGAAATACCATTGCCGATTCCCTTCTCTGTAATCTTTTCACCGAGCCACATCAGGAATGCAGAACCTGCGGTAAAGGATACAGTTACAGTCAATACGTTCATGAAATTAACGCCACCTGTAAGGAGCCCCTGATTACCAAAACCGATACACATAGCAACGGACTCAATCACTGCAAGCGCGATGGTAAGATATCTGGACCACTCGGCAATTTTCTTTCTGCCTTCTTCGCCGTCCTTCTGAATCTCTTCCAGTTTCGGAATTGCAATTGTGAGCAGCTGCATAATAATCGAGGAAGTAATATAAGGGGAAATGTTCAGAGCGAAGATAGACATCTGCTCGAACGAACCACCGGTCAGTGTGTTTAAGAATCCAAGACCGGTATTGTAATCTTTCAACCAGCTTTCGAAATATCCGGGATTAATTGCCGGAGTCGGAAGCAGAGAACCCACTCTTACAATTACAAGACACAGCAGGGTAAATAAAATTCTATCTCTGACTTCTTTGATCTTAAATGCATCTCTGACGGTTCTGAACATCTTATATCACCTCTGCATTTCCACCAAGAGCCTTAATCTTTTCAACAGCACTTTCACTGAAAGCATTTGCCTTAACATTAAGCTTCTTAGTTAACTCCCCATTGCCGAGAATCTTTACGCTGTCCTTTGGGTTGTTGATGATGCCGATTTCCATCATGGACTCAACGGTAACCTCTGCACCATCTTCAAATTTATTCAATGCGCTTAAGTTAATCGCAATGATTTCCTTGGTGTTTCTATTCTTGAAACCTCTCTTCGGAAGTCTGCGATACAAAGGCATCTGACCACCTTCAAAACCGATTCTGGGAGCACCGGAACGCGCTTTCTGACCCTTATGTCCCTTGCCGGCAGTCTTTCCGTTGCCCGAACCATGTCCGCGGCCTCTTCTGAAATTATTGCTCTGCTTGGAACCATCAGCAGGTCTTAACTCTGTTAAATTCATCGTGTGCACCTCCTTACTTTTCGTTTTACTTAGATTTCTTCTACCTTAACCATGTGGCAAACCTGAGCAATCATACCTCTGACTGCTGCATTGTCCGGCATTTCTACCGTCTTGCCCATTTTTCTCAGACCAAGTGCCTCAACCGTTTTTTTGTGCTTCGGAATTGCTCCGATCGGAGATTTCGTTAAAGTAATTTTAAGCTTCTTATCTGCCATTACTTTTTCCATCCTTTCTGAATATCAGATTCGCTTCCGAATCGATTAGCTACGAACATCCTCTACGGAGATGCCACGAAGAGCAGCTACCTCCTCCGGAGTCTTCAGGTTGCTCAAACCATCGATGGTTGCAAGCACTACGTTCTGCTTATTGTTGGAACCAAGGGACTTGGTACGAATGTTCTTGAAGCCTGCAAGCTCAAGTACGTTACGAACCGGGCCACCTGCGATGATACCGGTACCTTCAGGAGAACGCTTCATCAAAACAGATGCGCTACCAAACTTTCCGATATAATCGTGCGGTACACTGCCGTTCTCGTCAAGCGGAAGAGTAATCATCTTCTTGATTGCATCTTCCTTACCCTTACGGATTGCTTCCGGGATTTCGGCTGCCTTTCCGAGGCCTGCACCAACGTGACCGTTCTTGTCACCTACAACGACCAAGGCTGTGAAGCGGAAGTTACGACCACCTTTAACAACCTTTGTTACACGCTTGATTGCAACTACTTTATCTTCTAACGTAAGGTTGCTTGTATCAACTATTGTACGTTTCATGTGTTCTCCTCCTCGCCTAGAATTTCAGACCGGCTTCTCTTGCCGCATCTGCCAA
>JAZSIB010000098.1:0-17981 GCA_045533585.1 Lachnospiraceae bacterium
CCCGACGGCGCATATGCCTCCGCGGACAGTCCGTACCGGAGCTTCTTCTGTTTTGAGGAAGAGGCATGGCCGAACAATCCGCATTATGCCGGTTGGTGGAACCATCCGACGTTACCAAAGCTGAATTATGAGAAATCCCCAAAGTTGGAGCAGTATATCTTAGGCGTTGCGAAGAAATGGTTAGAAAAGCCTTATGGGATTGACGGTTGGCGTCTGGACGTAGCAGCGGACCTTGGCAATACGCGGGAGTACAATCATAAGTTTTGGAAAAAATTCCGTAAGGCAGTGAAGGAGACGAATCCGGAAGCGATAATTCTGGCAGAGCATTACGGCGACCCACACGACTGGCTGCAGGGCGATGAATGGGATTCCGTTATGAACTATGATGCTTTTATGGAGCCGGTGACCTGGTTTTTGACCGGTATGGAGAAGCATAGCTATGAGAGCAACGATGCGCTTTATTGTAATTATGAGCATTTTGCCGGTTCGATGAACCATTATATGACGCGGTTTTCAACGCCTTCCCTGCAAGTGGCGATGAACCAGTTGTCAAATCATGACCATTCGCGCTTTATGACGCGAACGAACCGCAAGGTGGGACGAAGTGTGACGCACGGTCCGCAGGCGGCGAACGAAGGCATTCATCCGGCAGTGATGCGTGAGGCGGTCGTGATGCAGTTTACCTGGCCGGGTGCACCGACCATCTATTACGGGGATGAAGTCGGCATGTGCGGATGGACAGACCCGGATAACCGCAGAGCTTACCCATGGGGATTTGAAGATAAAGCATTGTTCCGTTTTCACAAAGAGATTATCCGTCTGCATAAGTCCTACGAGGCGTTACGCACCGGTTCGGTGGTGCTGTTGACCGGAGGGAACGGAGTCCTCTCTTACGGAAGATTCGACCGAGAGGATAAGTTTGTAGTGGTGATAAACAACAATTCCTACACAACCGAAGCGGTGGTTCCGGCATGGAAGACAGGCGTATTGGAAAGTGAGCCGGTGTGCTCCCTGCTTCATACCGATGAGTACGGATATGGATTTGAGGCAAAGATATATTATCTGCACGAAGGTATGCTCCGGATACCGATGCAACCGTATTCGGCAGTTGTGTTGAAGAGCATTGCCAACTTGTTTTGATAGGGATGATACAGTGACGAAGAAAGAACGAATTGAGAAGATTACAGAACTGTTAGATCTGCACTACGGGACAGATATGATATGTTATCTCGAGTACGAGACACCGTGGCAGTTGTTATTTGCTACTATCTTAAGCGCGCAGTGTACGGATGCCAGGGTGAATCTGGTGACGAAGGACTTGTTCCGGGATTACCCTGACCTGCAGGCGTTTGCCAATGCAACACAGGAGGAGATGGAAGAGGCGGTCCGTTCGACCGGTTTCTATCACAACAAGGCGCAGAATCTGATTGCCTGTGCGAAGGAGCTTCTGGAGCGTTTTGGCGGGGAAGTTCCGTCTTCCATCGAAGAGCTTACCTCGCTTCCGGGCGTGGGAAGAAAGACGGCAAATGTCATCCGCGGGAATATCTTCCATATCGACAGCATTGTTGTGGATACGCATGTGAAGCGGGTGTCGAAGCTGCTGGGTCTGACGAAGGAGGATGACCCGGAAAAGGTTGAGTACGACCTGATGAAGTGTCTGCCACAGGATCATTGGATTCTGTATAATCTGCAGGTTATCGCACACGGGCGGGCCATATGTATTGCACGCAGACCGCAGTGTGAAAATTGTTTTTTGAAAGATTGTTGCAAATCGTATAAAAAATGACAGTGAACCGTATGTTTGGTTCACTGCCGGATATTTTAAGAGTATGGTATTTGATAAGCGGATGGAGTCAGAGATTCAGTTGTTGCGAGTGGTATCATCTTCCGCTTCGTTATTGGAATCAAACAGCATGTCGATATTGAAGTCCGGGTTTTGTGTGCCTATCGTCTGCTCCTTGATTGCATTTAAGGAAGCCAGAAGAGAGACTTTGGTGGGAGACTCCAAACGTTCGGCCCGTGCAATCAGCGCGTCGAGCTTGCGGTAATCTCTGCGGTTGCCGTAGATGACAGCCAGTTGCTCGTAATCGGAGCGGATGGTGCTTCCCACGTCGATGGCAAAGCCAAGAACCGCTTCTGCGGCATCGTCTTTTTCTGCGTCGGTCAGCAATCCTGCCATACGGGACAGGGTGCGGACGAGAACCAGATAGTTCTGGTCGCATTCCATCAGCACCGGAAGATTCGCTGCACCATAAGCAATCTTTAGGTCGGTGTTGGTCTGACCCGAAAGGTCGAGAATTTGTTTGCCGGATAAAGACTGTAATTGTTGTACAGCAGCGCGGTATTCTTCAGAGTCGGGCAGTTCCGTAAGAGGAAGTGACTCATACGGAATCGTGATGTAAGGAAGCTGTGAGATATCCTTACGGCGGGTAAGATTTGCTTCCCGTTCCCGATCCCAGAAGTGTTCGGTCGCATTTTTCATGCCCCGGTCGGATTTTCTTTTTTCGTAAGCAATGAGCGCGCAGATAATTAAGACTGCGCCAACCATATAGAACATTTTGACCTCCATATTGAAAGGCACCCTATGGTGCGGAAAGGAATATACGTTATGATGAATCGTAAAACAAAGCGAATCATTTCTTTGGTTATCGTAGTAGTATTGGTGCTTGCTATGATTATCCCAAGTCTGGTATATGCATTTTCGTAAGAAAAACACATAAATTTTCATAAGTATATTATAGGCTAACTATACACAAACTACCCTTATCTGTCAAACCGTCAGAGACGTTGCGGGAGACAAAGAATGGGGGGTGTGTATGAAGAAAGTAGTCTTTTTTGCGGTGCTTATATTGAATATCCTGTTGTGTGGTTGCGCCATGCAGACACCTGCCGTGGAAGGCGAGTATTCCTCGGAAGGAGAGAGAGGGAGCAGTGAGGATGTGAACCGTCTGTTGGAACGTGTGCGTGAGGACGCAGATGCGACGGAAGAACTTCGGGAGAAACAGCGGGCGGAACAGGAGCTAAGGCAGCAGTTGAAGGATGCCAAGCAGAAGGAAGTAGTTCTGCGTGCAGAGCGGGAAGCAAAGCGAAAAGCAGAGGAAGAGGCCCGCAAAGCGGAGGAAGCAAGAAAAGCCGAAGAAGCGCGGAAGGCGGAGGAAGAGCGCAAGGCTGCCGAAGAAAAGGCAAAGGCGGAGGAAGAAGCAAGGAAGGCGGAGCTTGCTAAGCAGGGTATTACGGAAGGTCCGCTGGGGATTCTGATGGGAAGTTTTACGACATCATTCGCAGATTCTTCCGGTGAGAGAAAGCATAATATCCAACATGCTGCAGCGATGATTAATGGAACCAAGCTTGACCCGGGCGAGAGCTTCTCGACTTCGGCAACGATTAGTCCGATTACGGAGGAGAACGGTTATCAGACGGCAGGAGCTTATCAGGACGGCAAGGTGATTGACAGTGTCGGAGGCGGCGTGTGCCAGATATCGACAACTTTATACAATGCAGTGCTTGCAGCGGAGCTTGAAGTGACGGAACGCGAGGAGCATTCAATGACCGTAAGCTATGTGGATGTTGCAAGAGATGCCGCAATTGCAGGAGATTATAAAGACTTTTGTTTTGTCAACAATACCGACGATACCATCCATATCGAAGGCTGGGCGACCGATTCGGAGCTGACTTTCCAAATATGGGGCGGCGATACAAAAAAGAAGAACGGAAGAACGATAAAGTTTGAAACCGTGATTCTGGAAGAGTACGAACCGGGAGAGCCGGAGATAACGGAAGATGACAGTAAGGAAGCGGATTATTACCACGAGGAGCAGGCTGCTCACACAGGATACAAAGCTGAGTTATACAAGGTGATTTATCAGGATGGTGTTGAGACTGACCGAGTGAAAATCAATTCCAGCAGCTATGAAGCTTCCCCCGCACAGATTGTGGTAGGACCGCAGTAAATGAGAGGAGAAACGCAGTATGGCAGTGCTTGGACGCTATATTGTAATGCTTGGATATGCCGGAGCAAGGAGTGCTTTGACTCTGGCAGAGTTACATAGAGAAGAAGTGCAGAAGCGTTTTCCAAAGCATTTCCTAAAGCAGGAGGATGAACTGCGCAGGGTGGAAAAACGTCTGACGATGCTGATGGATACGAAAAACAGACAGAACAGTGAAATGCAGACAGTACAAGAATTGCTGCAGGAACAGCATTTAACCGGGGATTGTCTGGTTGCATTACAGGAAAACGAAGTGTTTCCGGCGTTGTGGAAGCTTGCAGAAGGCTTGGATGCCGGACTGGATGTGGAACTTGGGAAGATTCCGATATTGCAGTTTGTGATTGAAGTGTGTGAGCTGTTCGATGTGAATCCGTATGTTAATATGACTGCACTTGAGAATAAGGTGTGCTTTCGAGAAGTTATTTCTGATGTTCCATCGGGCTATACAGGAACTACAGAGAAGAATATGTCTGC
This sequence comes from Lachnospiraceae bacterium, assembly GCA_045533585.1. Taxonomy (GTDB): domain Bacteria; phylum Bacillota; class Clostridia; order Lachnospirales; family Lachnospiraceae; genus SZUA-448. The sequence goes on from JAZSIB010000098.1 coordinate 4,461, forward strand.
AGTTTACAGTCTGCTCATCGCGACAGATGAGCCGGAAAAACTGATTGCTTTTGCAGAAGCAAACGGGTTGCCATCCGCTATCATCGGACGGTTGACCGACAAAAACGACCGTATAGTACGAAACGGTGAGATTATCAGATATCTGACGCCGGAAGGCTAGAGAGGAAAGGAAGGAAACCAATATGAAAGATCAGATTTTGAAGGCGATTGAAAACAATGCAAAGTTAACAGCAAAAGACCTTGCCGCCATGCTCGGCGTTGATGAGGCCGCAGTCGCCACCACGATCCGCGAGCTGGAGGCGGATTCGGTAATCTGTGGTTATCCTGCACTGATTAACTGGGATAAGACGGAAAATGAGAGAGTAACTGCACTGATCGAGGTGAAGGTAACACCGCAGAGAGGTCAGGGCTTTGATAAAATTGCAGAACGCATTTACCAATATGAAGAAGTGGAAGCTGTGTACCTGATGTCGGGCGGATTTGACCTGACTGTTCTGATTCGTGGAAAAAGTATGCGTGAGGTAGCGACCTTTGTATCGGAACGCCTTGCTCCGATGGAAGCAGTATTGAGTACCGCGACGCATTTTGTGCTGAAGAAATACAAGGAGCACGGAATTCCGCTGGTGAGTGAAGTGAAAGAAGAAAGGATGTTGATTACACCGTGAGAAATCCATTAAGCAGTAAAGTGACGGAACTTCAGCCTTCGGGCATCCGTAAGTTTTTTGATATCGTAACTGAGATGAAGGACGCCATCTCCCTTGGTGTTGGTGAGCCGGACTTTGATACCCCGTGGCATATCCGTGAGGAGGGTATCTATTCCCTTGAAAAAGGTAAGACCGTATATACTTCAAACAGCGGTCTGAAGGAGTTAAGGGAAGAGATTTGTAAGTATCTTGACCGTCGTTTTGGTCTGCAGTACGACCCGTATAAAGAGACGATTGTAACGGTTGGCGGCAGTGAGGCAATTGATATCGCGTTCCGTTCCATGCTGGATGACGGAGATGAAGTGTTGATTCTTCAACCCTGCTATGTGTCTTATCTTCCCTGTGCGAAGCTTGCAGGCGGCGTTCCGGTGGTGATTGAATTAAAAGAGGAAAATGAATTCCGCCTGACGCCGGAGGAACTCCTTGCAGCGATTACCGAGAAGACAAAGGTGTTGATTTTGGCATTTCCGAGCAATCCGACCGGAGCGATTATGAACCGTGAGGAGCTGGAGGCGATTGCCAAGGTAGTGATTGAAAAGGATATCTTTGTAATCTCTGATGAGATTTACTCGGAGCTTTCTTATGCGGATAATCATGTTTCCATCGCTTCCCTTCCGGGAATGCGTGAGCGGACGATTGTAATTAACGGATTTTCCAAGTCCTACGCGATGACCGGCTGGCGTCTTGGCTATGCCTGTGGTCCGAAGGAAATCATTGAGCAGATGACGAAAGTACATCAGTACGCCATTATGTGTGCACCGACCACAAGCCAGTATGCGGCAGTGGAGGCATTGAAGCATGGTGACCCGGATGTGGCAGAGATGAAGGAAGCTTATAATAACCGCAGACGTCTCGTGGTAAGCTCTTTGCGTGAGATGGGACTGACATGCTTTGAACCACTTGGCGCATTTTACGTTTTTCCCTGTATTAAGGGCTTTGGACTGACTTCGGATGAATTTGCGACCCGTCTGTTAAAGGAAGAAAAATTGGCGGTTGTACCGGGTACAGCATTCGGTGATTGTGGCGAGGGGTATATCCGTATTTCCTATGCATATTCGATTGAACAGTTGAAGACGGCATTGGAACGTTTAAAAAACTTTGTGGAAAGACTAAGAAACAACATCTAAATGTGCTTGCCATGTCGTTTTTTCTGTGTTACAATCTCGTATATCACCCTGTATCCTATGAAGATACAGTTCGGAGGAAATTATGGCAATTTCGGTAAGCGTAGACTACATAAATCCCTTTTTAATTGCATCCACCAGCGTTTTGCGGGATATGTGTGCCATCGAAGCAAAATTAGGAAAACCTTATCGAAAAGATACCGCATTTACGGATGATCAGTTCCTGATTATGGTAGGTATTACAGGAGCGATGTCCGGGCAGGTTATTTTCTGTTTCCCTAATAATGTGGCACTTGATATTGCGTCGAAGATGTGTATGATGCAGTTAGATGAGCTGAATGATTTGGCAAAAAGTGCTGTAGGCGAGTTGTGCAATATGATTCTTGGTAACACGGCAACAGTGATTTCAACGAAAGGTATTGCGATTGACATCACACCGCCGACGATGTGTACCGGAAACGTACAGTTCAATAGTGACCATGTGGTAAACATGTGTATCCCTTTGAACTATGAAGACGGCAAAACGATTGAAATCAATGTAGCGATAAAAGGTGATTGAGTACAATCACCTTTTTTTCTTCTGCGGTAGTGTGAAAGTAAGGAACAGGAAAGATAGTATGAATATTGTATTGTTGGAGCCGGAGATACCGGCAAATACCGGAAATATAGGACGAACCTGTGTGGCAACGGGGACCAAGCTGCATCTGATAAAGCCGCTCGGATTTTCGATTGATGAGAAAGCAGTCAGAAGAGCGGGACTGGATTATTGGCAGTATCTTGATTTGGAAGTATATGAGAATTACGAGGACTTTTGTGCGAAGAATCCGGATGCAAAGGTTTATTATGCAACCACAAAGGGGAAAAATGTTTATACGGATGTGAAGTATGAGCCGGACTGCTTTCTGATGTTCGGGAAGGAGAGTGCGGGTATACCGGAGGAGATTCTGGTGCAGCATCCGGACGAAGCGGTACGCATTCCGATGATAGGAGATATCCGTTCGTTGAATCTGGGAAATTCGGTGGCTGTAGTGTTGTATGAAGCGCTACGGCAGAATCATTTTGCACAGATGCAGTTACAGGGGGACTTGCACCGCTTACATTGGTCAAACTGAATTCAAAACCTTAACGGTCTTTGAATTCAGCGCAAAGGATTACATCTTTAAAAATTGCGGATGCTGGAAAGGCAGAGTAATTAGTATGAACGAAAAAGCAATCAGAACATTGGAATATAATAAGATTATTGAGCGGCTGGCAGACCTTGCCGGTTCTACGCTTGGTGCACAGAAGTGTCGGGAGACGATGCCATTGACTGAGCTTGCGGAGATTGAACGGCGGCAGAAGGAAACTTCGGATGCACTGGCGCGTCTTTTGCAGAAGGGATCTGCATCGTTCTCCGGAATTCCGGATGTACGGGCATCGATTAAGCGTCTGGAGGTGGACGCAACGCTCGGTGCAGGGGAATTGTTGAAACTTAGTTCTCTGCTTACGGCAGCATTGCGTCTGAAGAATTACGGCAACAAAGAAAAAGAAAAGTCCGTAAGCCACCAGCCGGAATGGAAGCAGGAGCTGGAGCGCCAAAAGGCAAAACAACAGGCAGAAGCCAATGCGCAAGAGTCGCGCATGGAGGAAGAAGCAGATGACAGAGACAGTCTGACAGAGCTGTTCAACGGACTGGAACCGTTGTCACCGCTGAACAATGAGATTAAGCGCTGTATCCTGTCGGAGGAAGAGATTGCGGACGATGCTTCGCCGGGATTAAAGAGTGTGCGCCGCGCTATCAAGAGCGCGAACGATAAGATCAGGGAGCAGTTGGGTTCGCTGATTAACTCGCAGTCCACGCGCGGGATGATGCAGGACGCGCTGATTACAATGCGTAACGGCCGTTACTGTGTGCCGATCAAGAGCGAATACAAGAGTCAGTTTCAGGGCATGGTACATGACCAGTCTTCCAGCGGTTCAACCGTATTCATTGAGCCGATGGCAATCGTAAAGCTGAATAACGAGCTACGGGAACTGGCTGTCCGCGAACAGGAAGAGATCGAGAAGGTACTGCAGGAGCTGAGCCGTCAGGCGGCAGTCGAGACGGAAAAGCTCATGGTAAATCAGAGCATTCTGACGGAACTTGACTATATCTTTGCCCGCGCTGCTTTGTCGAAGTCCATGCGGGGCAGTGAACCGCGGTTCAATGACCGGCGTTGTATTAATATCAAAAAGGGCCGCCATCCGTTAATTGACAAGAATAAGGTAGTGCCGATTGATATTCGTATCGGTGAGAATTTCAACCTGCTCGTAATTACAGGACCGAATACCGGCGGTAAGACGGTTTCCTTAAAAACACTCGGACTGTTCACGATGATGGGGCAGGCCGGACTCCATATACCGGCGGCAGAAGGTTCGCGTCTTGGTGTGTTTAAAGAGGTGTTTGCAGACATCGGTGATGAGCAGAGCATCGAGCAGAGCCTGTCCACCTTCTCGTCCCATATGACAAATACGGTATCGATTCTGGAACAGGCGACCTACGAATCGCTGGTGCTTTTTGATGAGCTTGGTGCAGGAACGGACCCAACGGAGGGTGCGGCGCTTGCGATGGCGATTCTGACCCGTCTGCATAAGAGAGGCGTGCGCACGGCAGCCACAACGCATTACAGTGAATTGAAGATATTTGCACTTTCCACAAAGGGCGTTTCCAATGCCTGCTGTGAATTTAATGTGGAGACCCTGCAGCCGACCTACCGCCTGTTGATCGGCATCCCGGGCAAGAGTAATGCATTTGCCATCTCACAGAAGCTTGGATTGTCGCAGCATATCATCGAGGATGCGAAGAAGCTCATCGGCTCGCAGGAACAGAGCTTTGAGGATGTCATTAGCGGACTGGAGACAGACCGTATCCGTATTGAGAAGGAAAAAGAAGAGATCTTAGCTTACAAGGAAGAGATAGAACAGCTCAAAAATAAGATCGCAGCCAAGCAGGAGAAGCTGGATGCGGCGAAGGAGCGTGTACTTGCCGAAGCGAACGAAAAGGCAAGGGAAATCCTGCAGGAAGCGAAAGATTATGCGGATGAGACCATCCGTAAGATTAACAAATACAGCGTGAACGGAGCAGGACGCGAGCTCGAAGCAGAGCGTTCCGCACTCAGGGAACGTATCGGTGACCGCAGCAGTGCATTGCAGGTAAAGCAGAAAAAGAAAAAGCAGGGCGTGCCGTCACCGGAAGACATCAAGCCGGGCGATACCGTTATGGTACTGAGCCTGAATACGAAGGGTGTTGTAAGCACGATACCGAATGCAAAGGGTGATTTGTTTGTGCAGATGGGACCGCTTCGTTCCTTAGTAAATATTAAGGATGTTGAGCTGACAGAGGCTGAGGAGCAGCCGGTTGAGAAAAAGCGTACTGCAGCCGGTTCAATTAAGATGAGTAAGTCCATGTATGTCAGTCCGGAATTGAATCTGATCGGAAAACGTGTGGACGAAGCACTGCCGGAGCTGGATAAATATTTGGATGACTGTTATCTCGCACATCTGGAGAAGGTGACCATCATCCATGGACGTGGTACGGGTGCACTGAAGGATGCCGTACACAATCATCTCAGACGTACAAAGTATGTAAAGAGTTACCGCGTCGGTGAGTTTGGTGAGGGCGACCACGGTGTAACCATTGTCGAATTTAAGGAGAAGTAGCTTTCGATAGTGGAGTCGCAGCAGAAGAAAGAAATGGTTAAAAGAGGGGAAAAGAATGGCTGAAAAGTATAAGATTATGATAGTGGATGATGATAATAATATTGCAGAGCTGATTTCACTGTATCTGACCAAGGAATGCTACGAGACGCTGATTGTATCGGATGGTGAGGAGGCATTGCAGCAGTTTCCGGTCTTTATGTCGAATTTGATTTTGTTTGACCTGATGCTTCCGGGTATTGACGGTTATGGAGTGTGCAAAGAGATTCGCAAGACTTCACAGGTGCCGATTATCATGCTTTCCGCGAAGGGGGAAGTTTTTGATAAGGTTCTGGGATTGGAGCTTGGTGCAGATGATTATATGATAAAGCCGTTCGACTCGAAGGAGCTGGTAGCGCGCGTAAAGGCAGTACTCCGAAGACAGCCGGCTCCGGCTCCGGCAGAGGAGATTCAGGGCGAGTATGTGCAGTATGAAGACTTGTTGATTAACCTGACAAATTATTCGGTAGTATATTGTGGAAAGCAGGTGGATATGCCACCGAAGGAACTGGAGCTTTTGTACTATCTTGCGAAGCATCCGAATCAGGTATTTACCAGAGAACAGCTCCTTGACCATGTCTGGGGATATGAGTACATCGGTGATTCCAGAACGGTAGATGTACATATTAAACGCTTGCGCGAGAAGATTAAAGACCGTGCAAACTGGAGCCTGTATACGGTTTGGGGAATCGGTTACAAATTCGAGGTGCGCAAATAAGGACGCAGGACTATGATAAGACGGATTACGACAAAGTTAATAGTGGTATATCTGCTGATTGTGGTCAGTGTATTTGTTCTGCTCAATATTTCCGGCAGCAAGAGTCTGGAGAAGAAGCTGATGCAACAGAAAAAAGAAGTGTTGACACAGGAAGCACAGATGATTGCCGGAGAGTATGGTGAGGGATACGTTAACTCCAAGATAACCGTGGGAGACCTGAAGCGCCAGCTGACGATGACGGATCGGTTTATGAATGTGCGGATTCTGCTTACCAATATGGAAGGCGTGGTGTTTGTGGATACCCGTTCCGAGCAGAGATTCTCCCTGACTGAGTACATAGAGGGTTTCCCGGAGCGCGGATATTATGAGAATTTTGAAGACAGCCGTATTTCATCCGAAGAACTCCTGATGGTATGGGAACCGATTTATTATGATGATGTGGTGCGCGGTTATGTGTGCCTCGCCGTGTCGATGGAAGCCATCGAGAGTGATATGCTGGTTTACATGAATCTGCTGAATAGTATGTATCTGGTTCTTTCCGTGTTCCTGCTACTGGTGTTTGGTCTGCTGTTTTTCTGGACGGCATATCCGGTCTATCATCTGAAAAAAGCAGCGCTTGCGTATGCTAAGGGCGAATATGGATACGAGATGAGTTCTCATCTGTTCGATGAGTACCGGGAAGTGGGTGCTGCCGTGCAGTATCTGGCACAGGAAGTACAGAATCTGGAGGATTATCGGAAAAAATTCATTGCGAATATATCACATGATTTTCGTTCGCCGCTGACCTCCATCAAGGGGTATGTGGAAGCGATGAAGGACGGAACAATTCCGTATGAAATGCAAGGGAAATACCTTGATGTAATTCTATTCGAGACGGAACGATTGACGAAGCTGACCACAGACTTGTTGGAGCTGAATGCGATGGATAACCGCCGCGAACTGGACATTACAAACTTTGACATCAATGCTGTAATCAAACGTACAGCAGCTTCGTTTGAGGGCTCCTGTACCAAAAAGCGCCTGGTGCTTGAACTGGTATTTGCGGAAAAAGAAACTTTTGTTTCTGCGGATCTGGCAAGAATCCAACAGGTTCTCTATAACCTGATTGATAATGCAATCAAGTTCAGCAATAATGATTCTTCGATTGTTGTATCAGTGGAGACCAAGAGCAATAAGGTTTTTGTCAGTGTAAAGGATTTTGGTATTGGAATTCCGAAGGAAAGCATCAAGCGAATCTGGGAGCGCTTTTATAAGACAGATCTCTCGCGAGGAAAAGATAAACGCGGAACCGGACTTGGACTTCCGATTACAAAAGAGATTATTACAGCACATAACGAGAATATTAATGTAATTAGTACGGAAGGGGTTGGAACAGAGTTTATTTTCAGCCTGCAACAGGCAGAAGAGTGATTCTGTTATAGGTTTTGAGATGCAATGCAGAGAAGGTTTACAGTAAAGTCATAGTATGTTCACATCTGCATGATAAGGTAAAAAAGCGTTATGCAGTTCTTGAGAGTTTTCTTTCGGAAAAAGAGGCTTACGATGGATGAGACGAAACAGACGGAACAGAACGAGTATCAGTTTATCCGTGAAAAGATAGTGGGTAAAAGAAAAAGCAGAATAAAACGTTTTGTAATGTGGAGCTGCGGAGTGTTTGTGCTGGCAGTTTTATTCGGTGTGGTATCAAGATTCTGTTTTATTGCTTCCGAACCACTTGTGAATAAAATACTTGGATTGTCGCCGACCCCCGTTCCGACGCAGCCGGTCCGGAATCCGATTTTGCTGCCGTCTTCTCAGGAGGAACCGACACCGACGCAGGAACCGGATGAGCCACCTATGGCGACACAGGAACCAACCCATGTAGATATTGCACAAGGTACGGAGCAGGAAGAAAATACCCCGGCGGATAAGCTTCCACCGGATGTTCCGGAGCACGGAGCGGTAGCCGGTATTGGTGGTTATCTTGCAATTCATCAGGAGATACGAAGGATTGCGACCAATGCAGCCAGTGCAATGGCAACGATTACCGTGACGACAGAACGGACGGATTGGTTTGAGCAGATATATGAAGAAAGTACAACGTTAAGCGGTGTGATTGTCGGAGACAATGGAGTAGAACTGTTGATTCTGACGGAAGCAAGCCCTCTGTTAAGTGCAGATGCGGTGAGTGTTTCGGTAGGCGGATATACGACAGAAGATACTGTGTTGTTTGCATCGGATGTACATTATAATCTTGCGGTAATCGGAATCGATTATGCATCGATACCGGCACAGAATCTTGAGTTGATTAACTATGCCGTGTTTGGAGAATCGCATTCACTTTTTGTGGGAACCCCGGTGATTGCCATCGGCAATCCGAACGGATATAGCGGTTCGTTCGAGCTGGGAACCGTGACGGCAAGAAACAGTTATGCATATGTTGCAGACAATCGTTTGGATTTGTTTAATATAAGCATTCCGGATTATGAAAACGGAACCGGTGTAATTGTCAACACTTCGGGAGAAATCATAGGGCTGATTACACATGCATTCAAGGAAGGAATTAACCGGAATCTGAACACCGCAATCGGTATCAGCAGGATGAAACCGGTAATAGAGGCTCTGGTCAACGGACAGAGAATGAATTATTTCGGCGTTGTTGCCGAAGAACTGACGGATGCATTGCGGGAAGAAGCACAGACAAAGCTTGGTATGTGTGTTACAGAGGTGATTTCCGGTTCACCGGCAGAACAGGCGGGGATTCGTAAGGGTGATATCATACAGATTATTGAACGGACCCCGATGAACAGTGTTGTAGCACTTCGGACTCTGCTGGATGAGTGTGTGGAGGGCGATGAGCTTCGCGTTACCATGCTGAGAAAGGGGCAGCGTGCTTATACGGAAGTTGAGACCCGGGTGGTAGTGAAAGAGAAGTCCCTGCCACTCTTAGACTGGCAATAAAAAGCGTGTATCGTTCGGAGGTTATTGTGGAGATAGAAACCAAAGTTGTGGACAGACTGATTCAAAAAGGCTTTCATATTGCTTTTGCGGAGTCGTGTACCGGGGGGCTGTTGTGCGGCAGAGTGGTAAATGTTCCGAATGCATCTGCGGTTTTAGACAGTTCATTCATTACCTATGCCAATGAAGCCAAGATGAAGTATCTGGGAGTCAGGGAAGAAAGTATCGCAGAGTACGGAGTTGTAAGCGAAATGGTTGCAGGACAGATGGCACAGGGAGTTGCAGCACAGACACAGGCACAGGTCGGAGTCGCAACCAGCGGGATTGCCGGTCCTACCGGAGGCAGCGAAACAAAGCCGGTTGGGATGGTTTGTTTTGGGTTCTGGGTAGACGGTATGCTTACCACCGTGACAAAACAGTTTGGTGATATCGGAAGGAACCGGGTGCGTGAGGTTGCGGTACAGTACGCATTGGAGAAGTTATACGAATTGTTAAGTGCATAGACAACAAAAACGGCTGCAAGTGCAGCCGTTTTTGTTTTTGTTGTTTCGGTTTATTTGAAAATCTCCAGTAATTCTTTTTCGCTAAGCGGATAGGAGTAATAGAATCCCTGATAATAGTGACAGCCATAAACACTAAGCGCATCTGCCTGCTCTATCGTTTCGATACCGACTGCTACGATTTCAAAATTCAACTCACGGAGCAGCGCAATCGTGTGTTTCAGGAGCGTGCGTTTTGTCTCGTTGCTCATTGACGAGTGAAGGAACGAACGAGAGAGCTTTACCTGGCGGAACGGTGCATCAAATAAGATATTGTCTTTTGAAATTGTACCGTGGAAGGCATCCAGTGTGAAAATGGTGCCCAGTCCGCTCAGATGGCGGGCATTCTCCAAAAACAGTTTTGGGTCGGTGTGTGCTGCGGTTTCCGTTGCTTCAAAATTTATCATATTACAGGGAACGTGATAACGGTCCATGATACGGGTTACTTCAGAGGATAATAATTCACTGATACATTCCGGCGAGGTAAGGTTAATGCCTATGTGCCGGATACCTTTTTCCCAGAGACGGTTGTTGGCAATAAAGGAACAAACCTGTTCGATAACGATACGGCTGATCTGAGGCATGATGCCGATTTTTTCTGCGATTGGGATGAATTCCGAGGGTGAAATTTCACCGAGGGACTTTTCGCTGAGTCGCAATAACGCTTCGGCGGCAACGAAACGTCGTTCCCGGACAGAATATATAGGTTGGTAGTGGATTGCAAATTCTTCTTTTTGGACTGCGCGTTTTAATACATGGCCGATGGCACTTTCACGACGTCTGTGAATCAGGGCAGACTCACCGGCGTGTATCAGGTGCACATCAGAATCCAGCAGCTGTGCTTCGGATAAGGAATCTTGAATCGCATTCATTACATCTTCCAGATAGTTTGCGGCCTCCGGCATCTGTACCGTACACATAACGGGTGTCAGAGAAAGAGAGGTACTACTAAGCTTAAAAGGGTTCTTATAGCGGTTGACTACCCCATCAATCAGCGGACGAAGCTCTGCAGCAGTTTGTTCGGCGATTAGGGCAAAACGCAGACCACTCAGACGGTAAAGCGGTTTACCGGGGGCAAGCTCGTGCAGTGAGGAAGCGATGGCAATGGAAAGAGCTTCTGATGCTGTGGCTCCCAGAGTCTCGTAAAGTTTGCCGTAGTGCTGTGGTTCCATGCAAAATATGGTAAACGGTTTTTTCTTACGGAACAGTGAAAAGAGCGAGGATTCAAAGGACTTCAGGGTAAAGGTGCCCGTAGTGGCATTGTATACCCGAAGAGGGCTCTGCAGGGTAAAGCAGGCGAGCAGAGTGCAGAAAGAAACGGTAAAGCACACAATCATGAGATTGCCAAGAACAAGTTGAAGAAATACCGAGACGGCACAGGCAAAGCAGATAAGAAGAATCGTAGTAATCTGCATGGTGCTCAGCAGTTTCTTATAGTGAGCGATGTCAATGAAACAGAGCAGTATGTAAAAGAAGGATAAGGCGTATGTAACATAGACAGCCCATCCGTGACAATACTGAAGGGAATCATTGAAGTGAATATGCCAATGGGTAAACGGCGAGGTAATGATAATGAGAAACTCAATTGCATACGGAACAACAATCAGAGCGACTCTGGACTTGGTGATAATACGATTCTGTATGGTAAGCGATATGACATACAGATAGTAAACCATGGGGATGGAAGTGAACGGAATAGAATACATCAACTGTATGAAATAATTCAACCACAGAGGAATCTCGGTTGCGTGTTCAATGGCGTAGATGCTGGCGAGGTCAAAAGCAGCAGAAACCAAAGTCAGGGCAAGAAGAATACGGAAGGTATAGTTCTGCATGGACGGAAGGTCTTTTCTTCGATGTATAACCCAAATCAACAGGGATGTTATTAACAAAGCACAAATGTCAAATTCGATAATCCAATCCATAGTGCCACCTCACGAAATAGTATAGCTCTATGATAGACGCATTTTGAAGTTGTGTCAATGAAAAGTCATAGCGGAAATGATGTACAAACTTGTATCTGCTTGAGGTTCCGTGTTTTGCAAGGTGTCAAATCCCTTCTGTGTTTCTGGTGCTCCAAATGCGGAACCTCAAGTTATCAACGCTTGTGTTTTAGGCATATTTCGGCTATAATACGAGACAAGTGGAGTGTTTGCATTCATGTGTGGAGGTGTATATGGGAATACTGATTAAAGAAGTACGCTGCATCGGTGAATTGGATGGAATTCATGATGTTTACGTGCATGGCAATAAAATAGCAGGGATTGATGAGGTGCCGGAAGGTTTTACCTTGACGAATACCGTAGATGGGAAGAATAAGCTTCTGCTTCCGGGTCTGATTAATTGTCATACGCATACCTATATGTCGCTGTTTCGTAATGCGGCAGATGATTTGTCCTTCCTTGACTGGTTGTTCGGGCATATTGACCCGTTGGAAGGCAAGATGGAGCCGGAGGATGCTTATTGGGGTAGTATGCTCTCCATCGTGGAGATGATTAAGAGTGGTACGACCTGCTTCTGTGACATGCATATGCATCCGGAACAGACAGTACGCGCAGTAGATGTGTCGGGTTTACGTGCCGTGATTACGCGTGGACTGGTCGGCGGCAACCGGGAGGATGAAGGTGGCTTACGCCGTCTGAACGAAGCAAAGAGTGAGATGTCAAACTGGAGAGAGCATCCGCGCCTTAGCTTCCGCCTTGGACCGCATGCGCCGTATACCTGTGGGGAAGATTATCTGAAGTATGTAAAGGAACAGTCAGAGGAGCTTGGTATCGGATTGAATATCCATCTGGCAGAAAGCAAGAAGGAATTCGATGATATGATAGCAGAACGCGGCTGTACTCCGGTGGAGTATCTGAATCAGCTCGGACTTCTAAAGCCGTCTACAATCTGCGCACACTGCGTACAGCTGACGGAGAACGACTTGGACATCCTTGCAGCAAGCGGTGCCAGCGTTGCGATTAACCCTGCAAGTAATATGAAGCTGGGGAACGGTTTTGCTCCGGTGCCGAAGATGCTGGAGCACGGTGTGAATGTTTGTCTCGGCACGGACGGTGCGGCAAGCAACAATGCACAGAATATGTTCCGTGAGATGAATCTGGCGGCGCTCGTATATAAGGGAGCGGCGATGGAAGCACAGGCAGTGTCTTCCGAGGATGTGCTTGCGTTTGCGACGAAAAATGCAGCGAAGGCGCTTGGCTTTGAAGGTATGCTCGGTGAGATTAAAGTAGGTTACATCGCTGACCTGATTGTAGTGGATATGAACCGTGAGAGCTTCCAGCCGATGAATCATCCGGCATCTGCCATTGCATATTCAGCCAATGGCTCCGAAGTAGATACCGTGATTGTAAACGGTAAGATTCTGATGGAGAAGCGGGTGCTGAAGACGATTGCGGAAGATAATGTTTACTATGCGGTAAACCGGATTGCAAAGCGGTTGGGAATTCAATAAATAGGGACAGATAAACGGAGGATAGAAAAATGGCAAGTGAGATTCGCGATATTACACTGGCAGAGTCCGGTGAACGCAAAATAGAATGGGTAAAGCGCAATTGTCCGTTGCTTCGCTCTCTGGAAGAGGAGTTTGTGAAGACGAAGCCGTTTGCAGGAAAGAAGATTGCTCTTTCCGTGCACTTAGAGGCAAAAACGGCATATCTTTGCAAAGTGCTGGCAGCAGGCGGTGCAGAGATGTTTATTACGGGAAGCAATCCGCTCTCCACGCAGGATGACGTGGCAGCAGCCTTAGTGGCAGCAGGACTTGAGGTACACGCATGGCATGATTG
>JAZSIB010000254.1:0-4225 GCA_045533585.1 Lachnospiraceae bacterium
AAAACGAATCGGATTCTTTTCTGCCGGTGCATAGCCTTTTCCTTTTTTCGTCACAACGTGAACAATGGTTGCATTCTCCTTCTGTGCTGCAAGTTCCAGTGCATAACGCATACGCTCTATGTTATGTCCGTCTATCGGTCCGATATACGTGATGCCAAAATTCTCAAACAGCATACCGCTGACAAACAATTGCTTTACGGAATCCTTCGTACGCTTCAATGCCTTTGTAATCCGGTCGCTTTTGGAGATACGGTTCAAAACCTCTTCCAGTTCTTCTTTAAACTTACCATACGTCTGGCTGGTACGGATTTTACCGAGATAATTCGCCATTGCACCCACATTTTCCGAAATGGACATATCGTTATCATTCAGAACAATAATCATATTGGACTTCAGACGACCGGCATTGTTAAGCGCTTCAAATGCCATACCGCCGGACAATGCACCGTCACCGATTACCGCTACAATTTTTTCGTCACTTCCACGCAGTTCTCTTGCTTTTACCATACCAAGTGCAGCCGATATGGAAGTAGAACTGTGTCCGGTGGCAAATGCATCACAGGCACTCTCTTTTCTTTTGGGAAAGCCGCTCATTCCGTCTTTCTGACGAAGTGAAGCAAAACCTGCCTTTCTTCCTGTCAGAAGCTTATGCACATAAGCCTGATGTCCGACATCCCAGATCAGCTTATCTTCTGGAAAATCCAGGAACAGATGCAATGCCATCGTAAGCTCCACGGCTCCCAGATTTGATGCAAGATGTCCACCTGTCTTGCTTACTTTGGACACCAGAAAACGCCGGATTTCGGATGCGAGCTGCGCATATTGCTCCGGTGCTATTTTTTTTATGTCATTTGCCTCATTTATGAGGTCAAGTAGTGGCATCATGATTCATATCCCCTTAATCAATACTCGCGGTTTATCAAAGACAGCATCAGCGTCTTTAAGAACTCTTTCTCCCCCGGAAGCTGCTCCAGACACTGAATTGCTTCTTCCGTAAGACGCACAATCTCCTTTTCCGTCTTTTCAAAGCCCTCTAGTGAGACATAGGTTGTCTTTTCATTTTTCAAATCACTGTGTACCGGTTTTCCAAGCTTCTTCTCATCCCCAATCAGATCCAGTACATCGTCCTTTAACTGAAATGCTCTTCCAAGTGCGGAGGCTGCTTTATACGCATACTCCTGTTCCTGTTCGTCAGCACCGCCAAGTACTGCACCGATTTGAAATGCTGCCTCTAAAAGGCGTGAGGTCTTGAGTTCATACATCAATAAAAGCTGGTCTGTCTCTATCTCCTTACCTTCATAAGTCAGATCAAGCTCCTGACCCTTTATCATGCCGTCTTTTCCGGCATACTCTGCAAGCAGTCTCTGCGCAACACAGGCCGCCTTCAGACGGCTTACCCCTGCCTTCTCCGTCGCAAAGGCAAGTCTTTCAAGCTCTCTTGCACAGAGAAGAAAAGCTTCGTTGAGCAAAGCATCTCCTGTCAAAATGCCAAACGCCTCACCGTATTTGGCATGCGTTGTCAGCATACCGCGGCGATACTCGTCATTGTCCATTGCCGGTAGGTCATCATGCACCAGTGAATACGTATGAATCAGTTCCAATGCCGTGGCAAACACCCCTGCGGTCCGATAGCATTCCTGCTTCGGCGAGAATAAGAGGAACACCTCAAACAAAATCATCGGACGCAATCTTTTTCCACCGGCAAGTACACTGTACTGCATCGCCTCTCTGATTACGGATGCATCCTTCTCGTCCTGACTAAAGTACTGCTGTATCATCTGATTATATTCTTCTGTTTTTTTCTGTAATAATCCTGCAAACTCCATCGTACTACTGTTCCTCCAAAAGGATTACCTGTTTTTCCACTTTATCAATCGCATCGTTACAATCCTTTAGCAGCTTCATTCCTTCCGAGTACAGCTGAAAGGATTCCTCCAAAGTACAGGAACTGTCTTCCAGCTTTGTAATGATGTCCTGCAGCTCTTCCATAGATACTTCCAGACTTTTTTCTTTCTTTCCCATACTTATCTCATCCTCTCCTGCGGTTTTCTTTTTTAATATTCTTTACTTGTGCATCAATATATCCGTCTGTTACCGCAATGTTTACTATGTCGCCGATGCTCACGGCATCCACCGTAGAAATATTTTTCCCTTCTTTGTCCGCCACATAAGAAAAACCGGATTGCAGCTTGTTAAGCGGAGACAGTCCCTTCATGGAATTGATATATAACTGTAAACGATGTCTGCACTCTGTAATCTTGTTCTGCATCAGACGCGGAAGCATCTCCCCTGCACGCACCAGACTGTTACGCTGCTGTTCCAGTCTGCTTCTCGGAGAATTCATCCGAAGCTTCAGATTCATCTGCTGCAGCTTCTGCCTATCAGCTTCTATACGGAGCATCATGCCGTGATACAAGTCACTGTGCAGATCAATCAGCTTTCCGAGAACTGCCTGTATCTCGCAAACAGCCAGCTCAGCAGCCGCCGAGGGTGTCGGAGCACGCAAATCTGCTGCGTAATCCGCAATCGTAAAATCTGTCTCATGTCCGACAGCCGAAATAATGGGTATCTCACAATCATATATCACACGCGCAAGTCTTTCATCATTAAACGCCCATAAGTCCTCCAACGAACCTCCGCCACGCCCAATGATAATAACATCGGTCCCGATTTCCTGCAGCTTCATAATTCCCTGCATAACGGATTCCGCCGCACCGACTCCCTGCACCTGCGCAGAATAAAGATACAGCTGCACATAAGGATTCCTGCGTCTCGAAATACTGATAATATCCTGTACTGCCGCTCCGGTCTTTGCCGTTACGATTCCGACTTTTTTACTGTAAAACGGAATCGCCTTTTTGTGCTCCAGAGCAAAGATACCTTCTGCATCCAGTTTTATCTTTAATCGCTCGTACTGCTCATATAATGCACCGATGCCATCCGGTCTGACCGCATCAACATAAAGCTGATACTTTCCGTCACGTTCAAACACACGTACAGAACCGTGTGCAATCACCGCCAGTCCTTCCTCCAGACGAACCTTCAGCCGTACTGCATTGCTCGCAAACATTACACAGGCAATCTGCGAACCGGCATCCTTTAGCGTAAAGTAAATATGCCCTGAGCTGTGATACTTACAATTCGAGATTTCTCCCTTCATGTAAACTGCACTCAGGACATCATTACTCTGAAACAGATTGCTGATATATGCATTCACTTGAGAGACGGTTAATACCTTTTCCTGCATCACGCTTCCATCATCTTCGCCAAGACACCATTAATAAAACTTGGAGAAGAATCGCCTCCGTACTTCTTTGCAAGTTCAACTGCTTCATTGACCGACACCTTTGCCGGAATCGAGTCATCATATTGCATCTCATAAGCGGCAAGACGCAGAATTGTAATATCTACCTTGCCGATTCTGTTCAGTTTCCAACCGGAAATGGCAGTGTTCAATCCGGCATCAATACTGCCCAGCTTTTCTACAATCTGAAACAAACGCTCCGTCAACTCTTCGTTGGAAACCTCTGCTTTTGCGGTCTCTTCTTCTGCCTCGTAAGTCTCGTTATACAGAGCAATCTGGTCACGGTATTCCACCGTATCATGGAACTCATGTTGAAAAAGCATCAGAAAAAGCTTTTCTCTCTTTGTTCTCCATTTTGCTATATTGTTCTCAGCCATCTGCCTATCCTCTTTTCACCGTACACTTTTTCCTATCTTACACGCACAAAAATCCCGCCACGTTCCATGGCGGAATTTTTGATTATTTTGCCTTGTTAATATTAACGCCAACCACATGCAGATTCACTTCTATTACTTCCAAACCGGTCATATTGCGAATCGCTGCCGTCACACGCTCCTGCACCATCGCACAAACCTTCGGAATGCTGTAGCCGTACTCCATCGTAATGGAAAGCTCTGCACGTACCTCGCCGTTTTCCAAATCAATTCTGGCACCCTTGCTGGCATTCTTCACACCAAGCTTACCGATAATTTCGTTTGTTATATTGCCGGACATAGAGGCAACGCCTTCCACTTCCGTTGCGGCAACACAAGCAATGGTTGCAATCACATCATTGGCAATCAGCACTTCTCCGCCGTCTTTTTCATCTTTGATTGTATATGCATTATTTTCGTAATCGCTCATAATGTCCTCCTACAATTACATAATCTCACACAACATTATAACAAATCCGTGCCATATTGCAATTGTTTTTTCTTTCGT
>JAZSIB010000235.1:0-4458 GCA_045533585.1 Lachnospiraceae bacterium
CTCTTCTATCGGTACCAGTTGAACATATCCTATATTCCTTCCATCTTTCAATAATACGGGATACACGAACGGTCCTTCCCCTGACTCATACACGGTCATAAGAAACTCTATCGTTTCCTTTGCATCTTCTACCGTTTCAAACACTTCATCCGGTACAAACCGTCTGGTATCCTCATCCAAAGAATTCTTATGTACGCTTTCTGCCATAGATAAATCAAATTCAGTAATCACTAATCTTTCTGTTTCTATTCTCATCACTATTACCCTCCATAAATTTCATATATTCGTGTGTTTTCAATCTCTTCGCATTCGTGTTCTTAAGCCCGTAACGCGCACTCATCGATTCTTCGAACCACGCTCTTCGTATACGCAGTAAAATGCTTCAGCCAGAACCCATATGCGGTAGGGTTAAAGCTCTCGAAATCCACGCCCAACAGTTTGTACCCTTCTCCTGTCAGCTTACGTATTGCAAAATTTAACAGGTTCGGGTATATGTCTCTCCCACGATACTCCGGCAGGCAGTAAGCTCCACATATGTTACGCATCGTCTCATCTTCCGTTACAAAATTCTCCCCTGTGCTTGTAACTTCAACAAAGGCAACTATTTTATCCTGTTCCTTCGCAACAAACAACCTGGAATCACGGGTTTCCGCTCTCTCCAGCCAAGCCCTGAATTCCTGCTCCGTAGAATACATAAAACACGGACTGTATCCCATATGATCAGATTGCAGTTTCCGTAATTCCCCGATTTGACTTACGTTTTCTTTCGTTAGTTCATCAAAACAGACCCCTTCACAAGATTTGCAAACAATCTCCTGCATCGGTCGAATCGCATCCATACAACGCAGACCAAAACCGTACGTGAAAAAGGCCTCCAGTGACTCAGTATCGTGTGCATACTGTGCAATTGCATGATATGTAATTTTATGCTTCACCCATTTTTCTGCCGCATATTGATACATCCTTTTATAAATCATCTGTCTGTTTTCCTTGATTGTACCATGTGCGTGAATCGGAGAAAAGGTTCCTTTTGCCATTGATCCAAATGCATTCTCCCACGGCTCATAGCAACATAAAAAACCAATCAGCTGATCCCCTTCCAATGCCGCAACACCCAGCCCATTGCCGGAAAAGTACTCCAGATCAGGAACAGCCTCTATCTCCGGCAAAAAAGTTACAGATTCTCGTTCTTCATAATAATTTGCCTTTGCAATCAGCATCGCTCTTTCTGTATGACTCTTATCAAAATCTACAATTTTCAAATTATCTGCCCCCTTATATTCTTCCGGAATTACATTTTCTTATCAAGCAGACGCTGTAATCCGAATAATGCCTGACCTTCGTACTGTCTTCGATAATCAAAATACATATTGTACCATTTCGTTATCCAGTTCTTCAGTTGCTCATTCTCCGGTTCTTGCTGTAACCGGAGCAGATCTCTTTTACCGCTCCAGTTAACAACAAAGTGTTCCCACATACCCGAAGTATCACTTGCCATAGCAGTCATACTATACCCAAGCTGATTGAATATGCAGTTTAACTCAGACAACGGCAGAACTTCCTCATCAAAGTCAATTAACTCCTGTGGCGGATTCATTACCTTGGAATATAGTTTCTGCAAGCATAACACGCCGCCTGGCTTCAAAAATCTTTCACCGATGGAGAACGTATTCGCAATGCTCTCTATCGTTTCACTGCAAATAACAACATCGTACTTACACATATCTTCGTAAGTCGTAACATCGCCGTGAATCAGGATTACCTTATCAATGTTACACTTCTTCAACCGCTCTCGTCCGATGGATACAAATTCTTCCGCCAGGTCAATCCCGACGCCTTCGATTCCGAACGCTTCACTCCATACCTTCAGTACGGTTCCGTATCCGCAACACAGGTCAAGAACCTTCATATTCTCATTTAATCCTATCTCATAGCCGAAACGAAGCAGTTCCTCTACCGGCACCATACTGATTAAATGTGCATTGTCTTCTAACATATAAACATAATTACTGTAATGATTCATTTTTCTTTTTCCCTTTCTTTTTAGAATCCCTTTACATATCTCTGTCTGGCATGCAACTCCCTGCTCTATCAGCAGAGTATATTGGTTACACCCCCTGATTCAGTCGATAAAAACGCTCCCTTCAACCGAAAAAGAGCCCGAATACTCCCGAACTCTCTCATAACACAACAAAACCCTTGTCTTACAAACAAAAAATCCGTGGTCATTCATAGAATAACCACGGAACATTGTCAGCCAAATATAAACGGACTCATACAAATAAATCAGTACGTTTACTCTGCAAAACAAATCGAGGCAATTCTATGATTCATGTTATTGAATTTAACAATGCTATTCATAATATTACCTCTCTTTCTTTCAAATTTATGTACTTGGTATTTTCGAGCGTAGTATATCTCTTACTCCATCGCTTGTCAATACTAATTTATTCTTTCTCTCCCTCGTTCGCCTCTTCCACCTCAAGCTGTTCTTCTCCAACACCCTCCTCGAACCGTACACGCAGTACCGCCTGTGGCCAGTTGAGAGAAACGCATGCCCGCTTGTCTTTTGCCTGTGCTTCTTTATCGAATATCTCCAAGAGTTGTTGCAATACCTCTTTCGTCAGATATCCTCCCCGCCAATGGAACAAAAGGACTTTTCCTTTCTTTACTGCCTGTCTTGCCCGATTCTGTACCTCATCAACCGTAGTCCAGGAGATTTTCTTCTCTTTATAGTAGAAATGGTCATTATCACTGCAAGCCGGCACTTTCCAGATGACAGGCTCATGATCTCTAAAAATCTGCTTGTCCGATAGATTCACATAGTCATATCGCACCGTATCATCCCTTGAAAGAGTGTTATCAAAGGTTGCATCCAGATGGTAATACTGTCCGTCGATCCGAATCACATTCCATGCATGTCTGTACTTTATCCCTTTCTCGGGGTTCGCTTCCGACAGAGCGATAATACACCAGAGGTTCAGTTCATCACACAGTATTTTCACTGCTTTTGCCATCCCCTCGCAGACAGCCACACCGTTCCCCAGTGCGCCGATGATTTCATGGGAATACTCCTTTTTCAGCTTGTCATATTTTACGTTTTTCACAATGAAGTCATGGATAAAGAGTTCTTTTCCCGTTTCATCCAAGTCTGCTGCCTGACGCGCCAGCTTTTTTACTCTTGACTCCATTGCCTGACGATGTTCCATAATTTTATTCTTTGAGAAGAGATACTGTGGCACCATCCCCACTGCCGAAGAATCCGTATAATACTTGTAGGTAAATGTCACCGAGTAAAAAATCTCAGGACAATCCAGACGAATCATAAAATATATATCCGACAATTCTTTGTTGGAAAGCATCGGCACAGCAAAGGAATCCTGAAGATTTAACAAGCCTTCCTTCATCGCATAGTAAGCTCTCTGCTGTTCTTTATTTAATTGATCAAAATAGTAACTTGCTGCCTTTGCCACTTTCTCTTCCACCTTTTCAGACATACTTGGAATCTTTTCTCTCTCATCACTTATGTGAACCGTACTCTATTCCGGCAAGGATATCTCCATCCCATCATACGCAAATCGAACATTGGGATACACTTCTTCCAAGCGTTTATAATCATCGTATGACTTTCCCCAGTCTTCTTCGAGATGTGTCATGATGACTTCCTTAATGCCATACTTCTTCTGCAGTTCAAGTATCTCATCCATCACAAACAATTCTTCTCTGAGCGGATTCTCTGCACCTAAAACAAATCCGTCCTTCAGCGTCTCACCGATGACCGTATTTCCGATAATCAATACATCTGCTCCAAAAAACAATTCACTATGCGGAAACGGCTTCACATCACAAGGTGCATAGATCACTTTTCCGTGTTCATCCGATATTACAAATACGGCAACATGCTCTGTATCATCCACCGGAACCATATCTATCTTGAGTCCGTTTATCTCCAGACTACGTGCCTCTTCCGTTGTGGCAAGTCCTCTCATCACATAATACCCTAATACAGACCCGTATCGGGTTCTCTGCAACTTCATATCTTCCAATACATTCGGTAAAGCTGCTACTTTAATCGGACTTTCGATTTTCTTCCCTACCGACAGACCTAACCAATCCATTTTCAATTGCTCAATCACACGCATTCCCATCGTATGATCTGGGTCAGAATGACTATACAAGATATAGTCAACGCACTCAACTCTGGCATTATTTAACCCCTGGTTGATGTCCTCCGGTGTATCAATCAAAATATTAGCGTCTTCAACAAATAAACTACAACCGGTTCTCGCATAAGGAAATCCTTTTTCTCTTGCTTCGGTACACACCGGACAGGTGCAACATGGTTTGGGCGTACTGACACATCCGCCGGAACCTACTATTTTTATCTTCATACCAAATTCCTTTCTTCACTGCACATCATTCATATCCCTTCCCCAAAATCAAGCTCTCGGGTCTGCT
>JAZSIB010000067.1:0-3428 GCA_045533585.1 Lachnospiraceae bacterium
CCCCAGTATTCGCCGTTGATGAAGACTTCGACAAATTCTGCATCGGCAACATAATGCCCGTCGCGCTGCAGCAGGTCTCTGGCGATGGAAAGTGCGGTCTTGTTTCGGAGCATCGAAGCATCCTTGTACTCTGCAAGCAGAAGCCAGTTCTTGAACTTGGCGCCTGCATTCATGCGAAGCATATCTTGCGGTTTATCGAACTTGATGCGGAGCGGCTTTTTGTCATAAGAAGTGGTCCAGTTGCCGCGAACCTTGACTTCGCCGGTGACGGCGTCGAGCATTTTGGTTCCGTCGATGTTGGTTAAGGAGATCGTACAGTCCTCATAGTACGGCTCCGGCGGCATCTCGTATCCGGGTGTCCAACTGGCAATCTGTGATGATACATAACCGACTACCGGCTTGGTTACAAAGTCCATGACATCCGCGTCCTGACTGACGGTCTCGATAGAGAGAACCGGCAGGGTGGAGTCGATGTCATCAAGAGTCTGCCCCTCCTGTTGCTCGGAACAGCCGCAGAGAAGAAGGGTTAGAAGCAGGAATAACAATATTTTCGGGATATGTTTCATCATCGTGGTATCTCCTGTATTCGCAAGATATATAGACTCTGCTCCGGGAGAGGATTCCTCCGGACAGAATTTGTGTGTTTTGGAAAATAAAAGCTGGCATTATTTTATCATGTAGGAAGATAATGGTCAATGAATCGTTAAGCGATTTAACGTAACAAAGGATTGACATTTTAAGGCAGAAAAAATATAATGTACAAATAAATCGTTTGACGGATTCAGAAAGGAGAAACGTTATGATTATCGGAACAACAAAAGAATTGAAGAATCATGAATATCGTGTGGGTCTTACCCCGGATAATGTATCCGCATATGTGGCCCAGGGACATAGAGTATTGGTAGAGAAGGCCGCCGGCGCGGGTGCGGGCTTCGCAGATGAAGAGTATATTGCGGCAGGTGCGGTGATTAAGGATACCCCGCTGGAAGTATTTTCTGAGGCAGATATGATCGTTAAGGTAAAGGAGCCGGAGGCTTGTGAGTATGATTATCTGCGCGAGGGTCAGATTCTCTATACTTATCTGCACCTTGCACCGAATCCGGCACTGGCAAAGGCGTTACTTGATAAGAAGGTAAAGGCGATTGCGTACGAGACCATCACCGACGAGCTCGGTAACCTTCCGTGTCTTCGTCCGATGAGCCAGATTGCAGGTCGTCTTTCCATCCAGGAAGGTGCAAAGTATATCGAGAGCAGCTATGGCGGACGCGGTATCCTGCTTGGCGGTGTACCGGGCGTAGAGAGAGGTAAGATTGTGATTATCGGCGGTGGTGTCGCAGGTACTTATGCAGCGAAGGCAGCAGTTGGTATCGATGCACAGGTTACCCTGCTGGATGTTAATCCGAACCGTCTGGCATATCTGGAAGATATCTTCGGTGCATCCGTAACGACGCTCTACAGCACCGAGGCGAATATCGCGAAGAGCCTGAAAGAAGCAGACCTTGTAATCGGCTCCGTACTGATTCCGGGCGGTTCCGCTCCGAAGTTGGTTCGCCGGGAGCATCTGAAGCTCATGAAGAAGGGTGCGGTAATCGTAGATATCGCTATCGACCAGGGCGGATGCTGTGAGTCTTCTCACGTAACAACCCACGACAATCCGGTATTCATCGAGGAAGGCATCGTACACTACTGCGTAGGCAATATGCCGGGTGCAGTACCGTATACCTCTACCGTGGCACTTGCGAACTCTACCTACCGTTACGGCAACCTGATTGCAAATTACGGCGTGGAAGAGGCTGCGAAGATGAATACAGGCGTTGCAAACGGTGTCAATATTTACAACGGTATGTGCACCAACAAGAACGTAGCAGACAGCTTAGGACTTGAGTATGTGGATGTTATGACGGCGATCGGAGCATAATAAACACCATTTTATTTTTTAGCAGAAATATGTATAATCAAACTAATCTGCCGGAAGCGAAGCGTGCTTCGCTGAATATGGCGGAAAATAGTATGAGAAGGTATTGTGTCTATGTCAAAAATCAAAAGGCAGGGGACGCAGGAAAGGCAGGATTCAAATGAAAGCAAAAGGCTTAAATCCGTATTTGCCGTCATGGGAGTACATCCCGGATGGTGAACCTTATGTGTTTGGGGACAGAGTATATATTTACGGTTCTCATGATTTTTACAACGGTTATGTATTCTGTATGGGAGATTACGTATGCTGGTCGGCACCGATTGACGATCTTGGCAATTGGAGATATGAGGGTGTGATTTATCCGCGTAACGAAGATCCGCTCAACAAAGAAGGCAAGATGTGTCTGTATGCACCGGACGTAACGGTAGGTCCGGACGGAAGATATTATCTGTATTATGTACTGGATAAGGTATCGGTTGTATCCGTAGCGGTATGTGATACGCCGGCAGGCAAGTACGAGTTCTACGGTTATGTACACTATGCAGACGGCACCAGACTCGGCGAGAAGGAGGGCGATGAGCCGCAGTTCGACCCGGGTGTATTGACCGAAGGTGATGTGACCTATCTGTACACCGGTTTCTGTGGCAGGGGCGACAAGAGCAGACACGGTGCGATGGCGACTGTACTGGAAGCAGATATGCTTACCATCAAGGAAGCTCCGGTATTCGTAGCTCCGGGCTATGAGTACAGCAAGGACACCCAGTTCGAGAATCACGCATTCTTCGAGGCTCCGTCAATCCGTAAGAACGGCGATACCTATTACTTCGTTTACTCTTCCGAAGTAATGCATGAGCTCTGCTACGCAACCAGTAAGAACCCGACGAAGGACTTCGTATACGGCGGCGTTATCGTAAGTAACTGCGATATGCACATCGATACCTATAAGCCGCCAGATATGCCCATGGCTTACGGTGCAAATAATCACGGAAGTATTGTTCAGATTAAGGATGACTGGTACATCTTCTATCATCGCCAGACCAATGGTACCTGGTACAGCAGACAGGGCTGTGCAGAAAAGATTGAAATTCTGGCAGATGGTACCATCCCTCAGGTAGAAATCACTTCCTGCGGCTTGAACGGCGGACCTTTGGAAGGCAAGGGCGAATACCCTGCTTACCTGGCATGCAACCTGTTCTACGACAAGCCTTCTGCTTATATCGGTGATGCTCACGCTCCCAAGGTGATGCAGGATGGTAGAGACGGCGACGAAGAGCTTGGTTATGTGGCTAACATTACCAATTCTGCAACCGCAGGCTTCAAATATTTCAACTGCAAGGGCGTAAAGGAAATCAAAATCTGGGTACGTGGTTATGGTAGCGGTACCTTTGAAATCAAGACTTCTTGGGACGGAGAAGTATTGGGAACGGCAACTGTAGAGAATGCTAATGTTTGGGAAGAGTATTCTATACCTGTCAATATCCCGGACGGTAAGCAGGCCATCTACATCACCTAT
>JAZSIB010000060.1:0-10460 GCA_045533585.1 Lachnospiraceae bacterium
ATATACGGTGGCAACGGCATCTGACCGAGCTTATCCAGAATCTCTTCAAAAATTCCGTCATAAGAGAACTCAATGATTCGGTTGCCTTCTTCTACCACATCTACAACCGTTCCATACAGCAGGCCGTCACCGAACTTCAGCTTTGTTCCGATTCTTGCTTTTTTTCCCGGCTTTACAAGCGTCTCCCAGCGGGAATCCGTCAGACGTTTCAAAAGCAACACCTCTACCTTGGCACCTGCCTGCACGGTCTCAGTTCCTTCTTCTCTTACGCGTTCCGCAAACAAACGCGCCGGAATAACGCGGGTATCGTTGATTACCAGACAATCACCCGGATTCAGATAATCCGTTATCTCATGAAATACCTTATGACAAAAGTTCCCTTTCTCGCTGTTTAATGCAAGAAGTCTTGAAGATGTTCTGTCTTCTAACGGGTCCTGAGCAATCAGACGCTCCGGTAAATCATAATAAAAATCCTGTCGTTTCATATCATGTTCTTCTTTCCTGCACCGGATACATCTCAAAACCTGCAACCCTATCCGGTTCATATGTTTTTCTTATAAAGAAAACCCTGTCACAGTCATAATTGACCTGTTCCTGACAGGGTATTTTACAATCACAATCTTAGTCGTAAAGCTTTCGAAACTCCGGCTTGTATAAGAACAAACCCTTTCCAATCAACTGATCTTTGGATACATACTTGTCATTCCACTCGCGCGAGTCACCGGAATGCAGGCGGTTATCACCCAGCATGAAATACTCCCCTTCCGGCACCAGATAAGGTCCGTAGTTTCCTTGCCGTTCACCTTTTACATAGGTTTCCTCCAATAATACACCATCCACATATACATAACCGTCCACGATTTCAATCGTTTCACCGGGCAGACCAATCAAACGCTTAATAAATACTTCGGACTCATCATCCGGAAAGTGAAATACCACAATATCGCCACGTTCCGGTTCGCCGAAGATATATGGAAGCTTTGATGCAATCAATCTGTCATCGATCTGCAAAGTATCCTTCATCGAACCGGAGATTACCTCCACCTTCGTTGAAATAAAATGTTTCCAAAACTGAGCAAGCAAAAAAGCGATGGCGATTATAATAACATAACTCAATATTTCTTTTACTATATTATTCTTTTTCTGTGTACTCATTTCTTCCCTGCTCATACTTATCCTCATTCCCGCATCTGCTCTTCAACCTGTATTTTCCAAATCACTACCGGTCTTTATTCCAATACAACCGGTCCGTCACCAATCTCTACTACATAGAAGTCCGCTGCATAGCCGATTTTCTTCTCATATGCTTCGCCCACTTGTGCGACAAATTGTTCTACAGCAGTCTCCTTCACAATACTGACCGTACATCCGCCAAAGCCTGCACCGGTCATACGGGAGCCTATCACACCTTTCTGTTTCCAGGCTTCTTCTACAAGTGTATCCAGCTCAATACCTGTCACTTCATAGTCATCGCGAAGCGAGATATGCGACTGATTCATCAGCTCACCAAAACGTTCTACGTCATTCTCCTGCAATGCCTTCACCGCATGGATGGTACGCTGGTTCTCATATACTGCATGCTTTGCTCTCTGTTCCAGAACACTATCACCGATTGCAGAACGGTTCGCTTCAAAGTCTTCCTCCGTCAGTTCTCCAAGTGAATTCACCTTACATACTGTCTGCAGTCTGCGTAATGCTTCCTCACACTGACTTCTTCTCTCGTTGTACTTAGAGTCACCCAATCCGCGCTTTTTATTGCTGCAGGCAATGACAAGCTTCATTCCTTCTAATACAATCGGCGCATAAGTATAACTTAAGTCTGCCGTATCCAAAAAGATAGCGTGGTCTTTTTTGCCCATTGCGATGGCAAACTGATCCATAATACCGCAGTTTACACCGATAAATTGATTCTCAGCTCTCTGGGTCAGCTTCGAAATCTCAACAAAATCAAGCGGCAATCCGAAAAAAGTCTTTGCTATAAATGCTGTCAATACCTCAATGGAAGCAGACGAAGACAGACCGGAAGAATTCGGAATGGTTCCGTTATAAAGGATGTCCATACCACAGTCCACGATATACCCGGCATCCGTCAATGTCTTCAGAACCCCGATGGGGTAATTTGCCCATGCCTGCTCCGGACGATTTACCATATCATCCAAAGAAACACCGATAACGCCCTCTTTTTCAAAGTTCATCGAATAGAACTGCAGCATACGGTCATTGCGCTTGCGTGCCACAGCATAGGTTCCGATGGTAAGGGCACAAGGGAATACATGCCCACCGTTATAGTCTGTATGTTCCCCGATGAGATTCACACGTCCCGGTGCAAAAAAGCAGCTTACGCCTTCCTTATCTCCAAACACACGGGTAAACTCCTGAAGCATCCTGTTCTTCATTCTTTTTCATGATTGAAGTGTGCAAAAACAACAGCTTCAACCCTTCCTCCAATTCCAATTCAGTACACTATCTGATCACATATCAGAACAACAAATCTCTTTTCTTTTTCAGAAGCTTTGCACCGCTGACAATCAGCATAATGCCGGTCACGCAACCTGCTACGATTAAAATAATTCCCAGTGTAAGATTCCAGCTTCCCGCCGACTTCATAGCTTTATATACCTTCTCCATATTCCAACCTCACCTTTCCGTTGCCTGCAACTTAAAGATACAATTCTTTACTCTTCTACACCATACTGCTCGTAGTACTTATCAATCGCAGCCTTCATCGCATCGTCAATGATAACTCTGCCCTTGTATTCCTTATTGTATAAGTGCTCTACTACTTCCTTCATCGTAACGATAGCAGTTGTCTTGATGCCGTAGGTCTCTTCAATCTCCTTCAATGCACTCTTGGTACCCTTACCGCGTTCCATACGGTCAACGGATACCACAAGACCTTCCACCTTAACGTCTGCCTGAGCCTTCAGAATCGGCATGGTCTCCTCGATAGAAGTACCTGCGGTAGTAACATCCTCAATCAGCACAACCTTGTCGCCATCCTTCAGCGGACTGCCAAGCAGGATGCCTTTGTCGCCGTGATCCTTTACTTCCTTACGGTTCGAGCAATAACGCACATCCTTACCGTATTCGGTACTCATTGCGATGGATGCGGTTACACTGAGCGGAATTCCCTTATATGCCGGTCCGAACAGCACATCAAATTCTGTTCCGAATGCACTGTTGATTGCATTTGCGTAGTATTTTCCCAAAAGATTCAACTGAGAACCGGTACGATAGAATCCGGTGTTGATAAAGAACGGAGTATTTCTTCCACTCTTCGTCACAAAATCACCAAAACGTAACACTTCACAGTCTACCATAAACTCAATAAATTGTTCCTTATACTTATCCATACAATCCTCCGTTCCGAAGCAGAGTCTTCCACTCCCAAGCTTCTATCCTCTCATATTTTTACATCTGACGTATCGTATCACAAACAAACATGTTTTTCAATCCCGTTTTGTCTGAAATGGGATTTACTTCACGCAGCCAATCAGCTCGTTAATATCTTCAATACCGTATTTCTTCATGTAATTCTCGATGCCTACAACCGTCTTCACGGTTGTATACGGGTCATGGAAATTCGCGGTTCCGATGGATACCGCTGTTGCACCTGCCATGATAAACTCCAATGCGTCTTCGGCATTGCTGATACCGCCCATACCGATAATCGGCACTTTCACTGCGTTAGCTGCCTGATATACCATCCGCACCGCCACCGGCTTAATCGCAGGGCCGGACAGACCACCGGTCTTATTTGCCAACACAAAGTTGCGACGATGAATATCAATCTTCATACCGGTCAGGGTGTTAATCAGAGAAATCGCATCTGCACCGCCCGCTTCTGCCGCCTTCGCCGTCTCGGTAATATCCGTAACGTTCGGACTCAGCTTAATAATCAACGGCTGTTTTGCATACTTCTTCAGAGTCGAGGTAATCATCTCTACCGACTCTGCCTTCTGTCCAAAAGCAATGCCGCCTTCCTTTACATTCGGACAGGAGATGTTAATCTCAAGCAGGTCCGCGCTACTGTCTGCAAGTCTCTCAACTACCGCAATATAATCCTCCGCCGTCTTACCACAGACATTCACAATCACTTTGGTATCGTACTGCTCAAGGAACGGCAAATCGCGTTCCATGAACAAATCAATGCCCGGATTCTGCAGTCCGACAGCATTCAGCATCCCACTTGCCGTCTCTGCAATACGCGGGGTAGGATTCCCTGCCCACGGAATCGCAGCCACTCCCTTCGTCACTACCGCGCCAAGTGCGTTCAGATCAACAAACTCACTATACTCTATACCGGAACCAAAAGTTCCGGACGCTGTCATCACAGGATTTTTCAGGGTAACACCTGCAATCTTTACTTCTGTATTCATCTTAATAACCATACCCTTCCAGTGCCTGCAAAGATATAAATGCCATTGCTAAAACTGTATCTTGGCAGACCTCTTTATCATAAACAATTCAAATAAAGTTCTTTACTTATTAAAATCAATCTCCGTTGCAAAGAACACCGGACCATCCTTACAAATACGCGCATTATTCACATTGCTATGGTGGTCTTTTTCCTTCGTCTTACAGATACATCCAAGACAGGCTCCAATTCCACAGGCCATGCGCTCTTCGAGGGAAATCTGTGCCGGAATACCAAGTTCTTCTGCATATGTACTGATACCGCGAAGCATCGGCATCGGACCACAGGAGTAAATCATATCGCCGGTCACTCCCATGGCTTTCATGGCATCCACAACGTTACCCTTCGTACCACAGCTTCCGTCCTCGGTTGCAATCACAACTTCACCGTACTTCGTAAACTCCTCATCCAGATAGCGCACATCACGGTAACCAAGTACTATCGTCTTCTCACATTCCAACTGCTTTGCCAGTTCCAACATCGGCGGAATACCGATACCTCCACCAATCAGGATTGCTTTTCCTTCCTTCTGCAGCGTGTAACCATTGCCAAGCGGTCCCATGATATCAACACCTTGTCCGGGTACCATATGGGCAAATTCATCCGTTCCCGCGCCTGCCACACGGAACACGATACGGAGTGCTCCTCTCTGCTTGTCCACCTCGCAGATACTGATGGGACGCGGAAGCAGACGGCTCTTATCTTCACAATATACCGAAATAAACTGACCCGGCTTTGCAAGCAATGACGCAGCGCGATTCTCCAGCCACATGCTGTAGATATCGGCAGAAATCATCTCATTTGAAAGCACGGTTGCTCTTTGTTTTACAATATTCATTCGTAACCTCGTCTCTGCACCGCCCATAACGGTGCACTTACTATAACCTTATTTAGTCTACCATAAGCAGGAAGAAAATGAAACACTTTTCTTCATAATAATATATCTAAAACGAACGGAATTGTATCCCGGAGCTACAGTGCAGGATCTGCATCCGTTCAACCATCCGGCACGTCTGCAAATCCCACCTTCGCTCTGGTTCATACGCATTACATATTTTCGCCGCGACTTTTGCTTTACTCCCTCGGCTGCGGTCTCTCCGGTCTCATTGGCGGCTGCGGACGTTCCGGCTGTTCCGGTCTTCCCATAGGCGGACGCTGGGGCATTCCTGAGCCACCCGGCATAGGCGGTCTTATCGGTGTACACGCCTGTTGACAAAGTCCATACATCGGGATACAGAGTTTTGCTCCTATCTGCAGATTATAGATATCAGCAAGCGGATTCGCACGTAAAATCAGCGCAACCGGCACCTGAAACCTTCCGCTAATCGAATACAGGGTATCCCCCTCTTTTATGGTATACACGATTCCTCCACAAGAATTGTAATACTGCATACACTCCTCCGAATATACTATACTGCTCTACTATTCTATTCGATATTCCCTTATCGGTTACTGCAACAATGTGAACATTTCATCAATTTTTCATATATTTTGTTGAAATATTAAAATTCTTGAAGTATAATTACTGTGTTTGGGTTTTTACAGAACGTATGACATGGTTTTCATTTCTACATATAGAAACTTATATATTTCGAGGGGAAACAAATGAGTAACAACTATTTTCTCGGAATCGACATCGGTTCCACAACTGTAAAGATTGCAATTATCGACGATAACAATCAAATGCTTTTTTCCGATTATGAGCGCCATTTTGCCAACATCCAGTCTACCTTGGCAAGCTTACTGCTCCGTGCGCACGAACAGCTTGGCGATATCGAAGTCAGGACTCGCATCACAGGCTCCGGCGGTCTTACGATTGCAAAGCATCTGAACATCGGTTTTGTTCAGGAGGTAGTAGCTGTCGCAACTTCATTGCAGGACTATGCACCTCAGACCGATGTTGCAATTGAGCTTGGCGGCGAAGATGCCAAGATTATCTACTTTACTAACGGCATTGAACAGCGTATGAACGGTATCTGTGCCGGCGGTACGGGTTCCTTTATCGACCAGATGGCAAGTCTTTTGAAGACCGACGCAACCGGTCTTAATACATATGCCAAGGATTACAAGGCAATTTACCCGATTGCGGCTCGCTGCGGTGTATTTGCCAAGACAGATATCCAGCCGCTCATTAATGAAGGGGCAACCAAGCCGGATCTTTCCGCATCCATCTTTCAGGCTGTGGTAAACCAGACCATCAGCGGACTGGCCTGCGGTAAACCGATTCGCGGAAATGTCGCTTTCTTGGGTGGACCGCTTCACTTCCTTTCCGAGTTGAAGGCAGCATTCATCCGTACCCTGAATTTAACACCGGAACAGACTATCGCTCCGGAGCATTCCCATCTGTTTGCTGCTCTTGGTTCTGCCATGCATGCCAACACAGCAGGGAATGCCCCTGTCTCAAATGATGCTTCCGCATCATTAAAGGAACTGGCTGACCGTCTGAACACCGGCATTGAGATGGAATTTGAAGTCAACCGAATGGCCCCACTCTTTGAGGCGGAGTCCGACTATACTGCTTTCTGCGAGCGTCATGCAGCAAACACCGTCAAAAAAGCAAATCTTTCCGAATATGAAGGAAACTGTTTCCTCGGTATTGATGCAGGTTCCACTACAACCAAGGCTGCCCTCATCGGTGAAGACGGCTCGCTTCTGTATTCCTTCTATAGCAACAACAACGGAAGCCCGTTAAAGACAACCCTCAAAGCCATCAAGGAAATCTACGAATATCTTCCTTCCCGTGCACGCATCGTGCGCTCCTGTTCTACCGGCTACGGCGAGCATCTGATTAAGGCTGCATTGATGTTGGATGAAGGTGAAGTAGAAACCGTGGCACATTATCATGCCGCTGCATTCTTCGAACCGGAAGTAGACTGCATCCTCGACATCAACAATCAAAATATGAAATGCATCAAGATTAAGAACGGCTCCGTAGACAGCGTACAGCTGAACGAAGCATGTTCTTCCGGCTGTGGTTCCTTTATTGAGACCTTTGCCAAGTCCTTAAGTTATGAGGTATCGGATTTCGCAGAGATTGCTCTTTTTGCCAAGAACCCGGTAGATCTCGGTACCCGTTGTACCGTATTTATGAATTCCAAAGTAAAGCAGGCGCAGAAGGAAGGAGCTACCGTTGCAGACATCTCTTCCGGTCTTGCTTATTCCGTTATTAAGAACGCACTTTATAAAGTAATCAAGATTACCGACCCGAAGGATCTCGGAAAGAAGGTTGTAGTTCAAGGCGGTACCTTCTATAACAATGCCGTTCTGCGTGCATTTGAGTCCATAGCAGGCTGTAATGCAGTCCGTCCGGACATCGCAGGCATCATGGGCGCATTCGGTGCCGCACTCGTTGCCCGTGCACACTATACCGGCCAGGCAACGACCATGCTCACGATTGAGCAGATTAACGAACTTCGTTTTGAGTCCTCCATGACCCGTTGCAAGGGCTGTACCAACAGCTGCCTTCTTACCATCAACCGCTTCACCGGCGGTCGTCAGTATGTATCCGGCAATCGTTGCGAACGTGGTATCGGCAAAGAAAAGAACAAAGAAAATATCCCGAACCTTTTCGCTTATAAGATGAAGCGTATCTTTGACTATGCTTCTCTTCCTTCGGAAGCAGCTCCACGCGGTGAGGTCGGTATCCCGCGTGTACTGAACCTGTACGAGAACTATCCGTTCTGGCACACCTTCTTTACCAAACTCGGTTACCGCGTCGTACTTTCACCGGAATCCACCCATAAGCTCTATGAACTCGGCATCGAGTCCATCCCGAGCGAATCTGAGTGTTACCCGGCAAAGCTGGCACACGGACATGTTACCTGGCTGATTCAACAGGGGCTGAAATTCATCTTCTATCCCTGCATCCCATATGAGCGAAAAGAAATCGATGGTGTAGGTAATCATTTCAACTGCCCTATCGTAACTTCCTACGGAGAAAATATTAAGAACAACATTGAAGAACTGCGTGATCCTTCGATTGACTATATCAATCCTTTCCTTTCCTTTGAAAGCGAAGCTATCGTAACCAAGCGTCTCATAGAAATCTTCAGCGAACGTGGTATCCCGACAGAAGAAATTACTTCTGCTGCTTCTGCCGCATGGGCAGAGATGGCACAGGCGCGAAAGGATATCGCTGTTAAAGGTGAAGAGACCTTGAAATATTTACAGGAGACCGGCCGTACCGGTATCGTGCTTGCAGGCCGTCCGTATCATCTTGACCCTGAGATTAACCACGGTATTCCGGAGCTGATTACCTCCTATGGTGTTGCTGTCTTCACCGAAGACAGTATCTCGCATCTTGGAACCGTAGAACGCCCGATGATTGTCATCGACCAGTGGATGTACCACTCCCGTCTGTATGCCGCTGCTTCCTTTGTCGCAACCCAGAAGAACCTTGAATTGGTACAGTTAAACTCTTTCGGATGTGGCCTCGATGCGGTTACCACAGACGGCGTAAACGATATATTGTCTAGCGCCGGCAAGATATACACCCTGCTCAAAATCGACGAGATTAGTAATCTCGGTGCCGTGCGCATCCGTATCCGTTCTCTCCTGTCCGCAATTCAGGATAGAAAAGACAAATGGAACGCTCTCAGCAAAGCAGAACAGCTCTGTTTGGACGAGCTGGCTGCAACCACGTCAGCAGACTTGCACGGCAATTCTTCCGCATATAAGCGTGCCGTGTTTACAGAAGAGATGCGCAAAGAATACACGATTCTTTGTCCTCAGATGTCACCGATTCACTTTGAATTTTTGGAACCTGCCATGCGCTCCGGTGGCTTCAATGTAGAGATCCTTCCGAATGATAACCGTACCGCTATTGATGTCGGTCTGAAATATGTAAACAACGACGCCTGTTTCCCGTCTCTGATTGTCGTCGGACAGATTATGGAAGCACTCCTCTCCGGTCGTTATGATACCAATAAAGTTGCCGTTATCATTACCCAGACCGGTGGCGGCTGCCGTGCAACCAACTACATCGGATTTATCCGTCGTGCACTGAAGAAGGCAGGACTGGAACACGTCCCGGTTATCTCCTTAAGTGCTCAGGGCTTCGAGAAAAACCCCGGCTTCAAGGTTACCCTGCCGGTATTGAGCCGCTGTATGCAGGCACTGATTTACGGTGACCTTTTCATGCGCGTGGTATATCGTACCAGACCTTACGAGGCGATTCCCGGCTCGGTCAATGCGTTACATAAAAAATGGAGCGAAATCTGTAAAAAATCCGTTGCAAACGGTAACTTAAGAGAATTCCGCAGGAACCTTATCAACATCGTAAATGAATTTGATGAGATTCCCCTTGATGAAAGCATCAAAAAGCCAAGGGTAGGTGTTGTCGGCGAGATTCTGGTGAAGTTCCTTCCGGCAGCCAACAACTATCTGGTTGAACTTTTGGAAGCCGAAGGTGCCGAAGCGGTGGTTCCGGACCTCCTGGATTTCTTCAGTTACTGCTTCTACAACAACATCTATGAGCATCAGTATCTCGGAAAAAGTAAAAAATCTGCCCTGATTACCAAGGTAGTAATCAAGGCACTGAACTGGCTCAGAAAAGATATGAATAAAGCACTCGAGGAAAGCAAACGCTTCACTGCTCCGCCAAAGATTGAGACCCTTGCAAAATATGCAGAACCGATTGTTTCCATCGGCAACCAGACCGGTGAAGGATGGTTCCTGACCGGTGAGATGATAGAGCTGATTCACAGCGGTGCTCCGAATATCGTCTGTACACAGCCGTTTGCCTGCCTGCCGAACCACATCGTCGGAAAAGGTGTTATCAAGGAGCTGCGCCGCTGCTATCCTGAGGCAAATATTGTTGCCGTGGATTATGACCCGGGTGCAAGTGAAGTAAATCAGTTGAACCGCATCAAGCTGATGTTAGCGAGTGCGGTGCGGAATATGAAGCCGTAACATCAACTTTTCAAACAAAAGTGCTGAAACAGTTGACTTTATCTCAATTGCTTCAGCACTTTTCTCATCGTATTATCAATTATTCACTTTACAACAGTTAATCTTCTAATTATATCCGCACTTCTCTCGGTAG
>JAZSIB010000083.1:0-2956 GCA_045533585.1 Lachnospiraceae bacterium
TGGTTGCCGTCTCTCCGTAACCTATCCGGAAATCGCTCGTATGCAGACCAGAGCCGTTATGGAAGCAGCAATCGAAGTAAGAGAAGAGAAGGGCTACGATGTAGTTCCGGAAATCATGATTCCGTTGGTAGGCGATAAGAAAGAGCTTAAGTTCGTTAAGGAAGTTGTTGTAGAGGAAGCTGAGAAGGTTAAGGCTGAGAAGAAGTCCGCAATCCAGTACCACATCGGTACTATGATCGAGATTCCGCGTGCTGCACTTCTTGCTGATGAAGTTGCAGAAGACGCTGAGTTCTTCTCCTTCGGTACGAACGACCTTACCCAGATGACCTTCGGTTTCTCCCGTGATGATGCCGGTAAGTTCCTTGATTACTACTACAAGAGCAAGATCTACGAATCTGACCCGTTCGCACGTCTTGACCAGAACGGCGTAGGCCAGCTGGTACAGATGGCTGCTGAGAAGGGCCGCAAGACCAGACCGAACATCAAGCTCGGTATCTGTGGTGAGCATGGTGGAGATCCGTCTTCCATCGAATTCTGCCACAAGGTAGGTCTTACCTATGTATCCTGTTCACCGTTCCGTGTGCCGATCGCTAGATTGGCTGCTGCACAGGCTGCGATTGCAAACAAGTAGAGAACAACTTATTTCAAGTAAAAAAGCGACTTGTTATAAGTAAAAGGCGAGCAAGAAATAACTATTGAACTTCAAGTCCACCGGAATCTTAATGGTTCCGGTGGACTTTTTCTGTTGACAATATCGACACTCGATAATATAATGAAGGCAAGAAATATCGACACTCGATAATTGACATTTAGTAGATTGGTTTAGGAGGGGATTCTGTGAGTGCAAAGTGCAAGACGGTTCTAAAGGGTTTTACTTACATGCATTGTGACGATTTTGCGAAGTATTTGAGCAATATGGCTGCAAAAGGTTGGCATTTTAAGGAATGGGGTGCAGGGCTTAAGTTTGAAAAAGGTGAGCCGGAACAGGCAGTATATGCT
Organism: Lachnospiraceae bacterium; assembly: GCA_045533585.1. GTDB lineage: Bacteria > Bacillota > Clostridia > Lachnospirales > Lachnospiraceae > SZUA-448. Next base: position 1,000 of record JAZSIB010000083.1, read on the forward strand.
GTAGAAGTGTTCACCAAAGCCAGTGAAAATGATATGCGCCCTGAACCAAATACACAGGAGTTCGCAGAGTATTGTGAATCAGCAGGTTGGAAGTTTATTGATGCAAAGCAGAAGTATTGCATTTTTAAGAAGGTAGACGAGAATGCAGTGGAACTGTTTACACCGGAAGAACGGGTTACCAATGCTTTTAAGGGTACAGTTTCAGGCATTAACTTGTTATTATTCTTTTTATATGGTCTCAATGCAGTATTGCAGTGGAGCAGATTGTTTGGCTCGCTCGAAATTGCGATTTTCTCTGATCTTTATTTGTTTAATCTTGCAATTTGGAATGTGATGTTTTTAGGGCAGTTCATAGCTTTTGTTCAGGCATTTTGGAAGAAAAACAAGTTAATAAAAGGGATTCGTCGCGGAAAGGAAGTGTATCTGGGAAACAGAAAGGATGGAAAATTCTGTCTTAGTTGGAATGACATATATATCGGTATTCTCGTTCTGTTGTTGATGTATTATGTTTTTGCGATGGATCGTGTGGAGCTTATTATTGTCAATGCTGTCATTGTTGGTATGACGGTTGGATTTGCAATCATCATGAACAGGATACGTCCGGAACGTGATACCTATGTGGTAGTACAGATTGGATTTTCAATGGTGCTGATCGTTACAATTGTTGCTCTGATGATTGGTGTTTCCGGTAATGAGACAGTAGCAGAAATGAAAGCGGATGATTTGCCTGTGTTGATTTCTGATTATAGAGAGGCAACAGACGAAGTTGTCGATATTAGTTATTACCATGAGGAAAATGTCTTTGGCAGCATGGATAAGTATAATGTTTATTGTGAAGAGGAAGTCATTCACTATTATGTATACCGCGCTGCATTTGCCGGAATTTTAGACAAGGTATGGGATGACATTTTAAGTAAGAAACGGTTCAATGAAGATGCAGTAGATTGCACAGAAGACTGGAATGCCAGAAAGGCAGTTCGCAACAAGCTGGGGACATATTATGTCAGGTACGACAATGCAGTTTTGGAATTCGACGATGATGAAGAGATATATTTGACAGATGAACAGATTGATATCATTCTGGATAAATTGGGATTGAGGTAGGAGAGGATATGGCGAGAGAACAGTTTCAAACCTTAACGGAGCCTATGTATTACATTCTTTTGGCATTGACAGAGGAATGCTGTGGTGTTGATATCATGGAAAAGGTGAAGTCTATTTCTCATGGACGGGTGTTGGTAGGTCCGGGAACTCTATACGCTATGCTTGCGAAGTTTGAAGAAAATGGAGTGATTCGCATGACAACATCGGAAGGACGCAGGAAGTCTTATATCATAACAGAGACAGGGAGAGAAATGTTACAAAAGGAATATGAAAGGCTTATGGTAATGGTGGAGGATGGACGTTTGGTGTGTGGGGTGGTGCGAAACGGAGTTCCTTTCACACCATAAAAAGGTCGTTTTACAACATCTTGGTAGCGGACAAAGCGATATATTCCGATATAATAGCAGTATAAGAATTGCAAAGGAAGTGAGCTTGTGCGTATCGCGATTTGTGATGATGAAAAGAACATCAGGGAACTAATAGGTAATAAGGTTGCAGTGCAGTATCCGGAGGCGGAGATTGTTTTCTATCCGTCCGGTGAAGAACTGCTGTTATCTGATAAACGCATAGACATATTATTCTTAGATATTCAGTTGATGGGTAGAAATGGTATGGAAACTGCCAGAGAATTGCGGAAAAAAGATAAAGATGTGATACTCATTTTTGTGACTGCAGCAGAAGAATATGTGTTTCAGGCGTTTGATGTAGGAGCATTTAATTATATTGTGAAACCAATAGAGGATGTGAAGTTTGCAGATGTGCTTCGCAGGGCAGTGGATGAACTGAGTTCGAAACGTACACAAGAGAAAACACCGGAAGAAAAGTATGTGATGATTAACAATGCCGGAGTACA
>JAZSIB010000117.1:0-2112 GCA_045533585.1 Lachnospiraceae bacterium
CATGGCAGTTTACAGTCATAATGTCGAAAGTAACAGTATTATAGCACAAAAATCTGTAGAATGCCAGTGCTTTTTCTTCAAAAGTAAATAATTAAATTCATATATTCCGGACAAAGGAAAGCCGGCATAACCTCATGGTCATACCGGCCGCTATCGCCTTCTGTCTTTTGTTCTCATTTCCCGATACTGCGATTAGCACAGTACCAGTTCTACCTCTTTTGTCAGTACATCTTTATAGGAGAAAGACTTCGTTCTGAAACAATCATTATAATCGTCTCTCACCTGAACCAAAAAAACGCTGGGATATGTATCGGAGATAAAACCTTCCTCCACATCAAACTTGTTTCTGCCATGATTGGAACGAATTAAAACTTTTCTTCCAACATTTCTTACTACGGTGTTTCTGATTGCACACATATTTGCAGGCTGTCTCATATTGTCCTCCCCATCTGAAGTATATTAGTTGCTTTCGCAGTTCCTCCGACTACGCTGACCGGACCGAAAATCCACCCGTCCGTACGTCCCCAAAACGCTGTCGGCATATGTTCCGGCGGTCATCGGCAATCTTCCCCAAAACCACAAGATAGACCGCACCCAACAATAACAATGTACCACATCTAGGGTTAATAGTCAAGCACTTTTACCAAATATAGTGCTGTTTTCCTACTTGAACACAACCGGCAGATCAAGCGCTTCCGTCTTGACTGCCACATACGGATAACTCATGCTCTGCGCCACATTTTCTCCCTCTTTCGGTCCCAGTAACTCACTGCAAAAATAGATGGCATTCTCCGCAAGCCACAGCTCTTTCACAGTTACACTATACCCTCCGGTCGGCTGGGCACCATACCCCTGAACAATGTAAAGTGCATCCGCGCCCGCATAGGTCAGCTTGAACGGATTGCATTTTTTCTCACCGATTAGCAGTTTCAACTGTTCCGGCAGCTCACTCTCCTGTACTACAGTAAAGTCAAGGTCACGCTCTTTTTCGGGCTCTTCTGTTTTCTGTCCGCATCCGGTTAAAAAGCTCACCGCAAATACCCCCAGAAAAATCATTGCAAACAACACTTTTTTATGTAATCTCATATTCCTCCGTTTCGGAGCACAAAAAACTCCGGCATTTCTTTCTACAGAATATGCCGGAGCAGATGCGATTATTCATTTCATTGTTTCCATGTTTGCCCTTCCCGCAAGACAAATGCTCCTCCGTCTACACTGTCGGGCTGTCCTTCAGCGCCTTCAACACTGCTTCCCTTGTGCGTTCTTCCACATACAGCTCGTGCATCGGTTCGTTGATATGTTCCAGATAATGTGCATCCGAATCAGAGATGATACGGCATTTTTCCAGATACGGATGCTGTTTTCTCAGTTCGTGAAGTTTTTTCAGGTCCTTCACTTCTGCGGTAGTAAACTTCGCATCCGGCGGAATAAAACCGAGATTCGCCATCAGACTGTTCGAACTCTTATCCACATGCGCCGGAATCATGACGCCACCGTACCGCTCCACCAGATCGTACACCTCGTCGAAGCTGATATTGGTCGCATTGATCAGCAGGTTCTCCACCTTGCCGACCACCTCGTCGTTCTCATTGTAGATCTGCTGCTTTCCGAAAATCGCTTCCTGATTCGGGATCGGCTGCAGATGAGCGTACACATACTCATCAAACGCCATCGCCGCATCCAGCTCGCTGAACAGGCATACCACATGCACTTCCTCTTCGGTGGTAAGCTCCATCCCCGGAAGTGCCAGAATCCCGTATTCTTCTGCCATCTTCAAAAATGCCGGACAATTCTTCGCAGAATTGTGATCGGTCAGGGCAATCAGTTCCAGACCCTTTAATGCCGACATTCCTACGATATTCGCCGGTGTCATATCATCATCCCCGCAAGGAGACAGACACGAATGAAGATGTAGGTCATAACTCAATGCAATCACTTCATCAACTCCTGATTCACAGCCAGCGCCGCTTCGAATCCCGGCAGCCCCGTCGTAAGCAATGCCATATTCCGCGGCTTCGCCTTCTCTACCGTTGCCGCATCCGGCTTTACGCCTTCGGCAAATATGATACAGGCAGCTTCCGCCAGCATGGCAACCGCCAAAGTGTTAATGTT
>JAZSIB010000152.1:0-2953 GCA_045533585.1 Lachnospiraceae bacterium
AACCGTTTCCGCTACATTATGGTTGACGAGTATCAGGATACCAACCGCGCCCAGTTCGAGCTGGTTCGTCTGATGGCGTCTGCCGTAAACGACGAAGGGCAGGTAGAACACAATCTCTGCGTCGTTGGTGATGACGACCAGTCCATTTATAAGTTCCGCGGAGCGGATATCCGCAACATTCTGGATTTTGAATTTTATTTCCCGGACACCAAGGTCATCCGTTTGGAACAGAACTACCGTTCCACCAAGACCATTCTCGAAGCAGCCAATCAGGTAATCCTGCACAACGACGAACGAAAGGCAAAGACACTCTGGACCGACAACGAAGACGGGGCTCCGATTGTCTACAATCACTACGAGACTGACCTGGAAGAAGCCCGTGCCACTGCGAAGGATATCCGGGCATTGTCTGAGGATTCTACCCGCTATTCCGATATCGCGATACTCTACCGCACCAATGCACAGTCCCGTGCGTTGGAAGAGCAGATGATATTAAGCGGCATTCCATACAAGCTTGTTGGAGGCGTTAATTTCTACGAACGCCGCGAGATTAAGGATATTCTGGCTTATCTTAAGACGATTGATAACGGCGCAGACGGCATTGCGCTGAAGCGAATTATCAATGTCCCCAAGCGCAGCATCGGTCTTGCTACGTTAGATAAGGTTCAGGCGTATGCCGATGAACGCGGATTCAACTTTTATGAATCACTGCTTCATACCGAGTCCATTCCTACCCTGAACAAAAAAACAGCCTCTACCCTGCTCGGCTTTATTGAGATGTTAGAGGGACTGCGCCAACACGCTGCCCTTCCGGAATACTCGGTGAAGGACATTATCGATGAACTTTTAGAGGTAACCGGCTATCGTGATTATATCCAGACTATTGCAGAAACTGACGACGAATACCGGGAACGTATTGCCAATATTGATGAATTGATTAACAAAGCCGTGCTGTTCGATGAGACTTCCATTGAACCGCCGACGCTCTCCTCTTTCCTCGAAGAGGTTGCATTGGTTGCAGATATCGATAACCTTGACGGAAATACAGACGCTGTCACACTGATGACTCTTCATAGTGCAAAGGGACTGGAATTCCCCTGCGTATTCATCTGTGGCATGGAGGACGGTGTATTTCCCAGCGGACTTGCCATCAATGCCGACAACCCCAAGGCAGAGATTGAAGAAGAACGCAGATTATGTTATGTCGGCATTACACGCGCGATGAAGCAGTTGACCTTGTCTTCTGCATCGAAACGCATGATTCGCGGCGAGCTCCAATACTCCAAAGAATCCCGCTTCATCAGTGAGATTCCGCGTTTTCTGCTTACCGAGAAAAAGCATCGCAGTCACAGTTATATCTCTGAGCGTTCCATGCCCTCCGGTACGCTGCGACAAGCGACTCTTTCATCACCGTCTGAGCTTCGGACGCGTTCCTTCACCGACAGTAGTACGGTCTTTGACAAACCGAAGCCATCCCTTCCCCCGGTGAAGCAATTTTCCGGCTCCGGCCTTTCCGGTCTTTCCTATGCCAAAGGTGACAGTGTTCGTCATCTGAAATTCGGTATTGGTACAGTTCTTGATATTACCGAAGGCGGCAAGGATTATGAGGTAACGGTCGAATTTCCTGGCTATGGTGTGCGAAAACTTCTCGCTTCCTTCGCAAAATTGCAAAAAGTTTAATATTTTAACGAAATTAGGCATAGATATTATATGCAATTCATGCTATACTATTGTTAAGAATGAAGATATCCGTTATCACATCGTTTGAACACAACAGAAAGGACGTGAGCTTTATGTGTAAAAAATTCGATAACCTGCTCAACGAAAAAAAATTAAAAGAGCTTCTCGAGACTACCAGACTAAGCGAGCTGATTCATAAGAAAGACCCCATCGAAGAAAAGAAGCATACACTTCTCTTCATCCTTGCTATTATCGGTGCTGTTGCTGCCATAGCTGCAATTGCGTATGCTGTATACCGCTTTGTAGCACCGGAATACATTGATGATTTTGATGATTTCGACGACTTCGACGATTTGGATGAGCTTGATGACGACTTCGAAGACGAACCGGCTATCACCGCTGCCGAGACAGAGATTCAATAATTCCTCAACTTTCTTTTGGGCAATGCCGACTTTTGGCATTGCTCTTTTTTCTTTACGAGAAAGACCTCTTCACATAAAACATTAAAACCAAGCTTGTAAAGTAAAAACGCTCGCATTTTTTCACATACTATGTTATAATTTATATGTTTTTGGGGACAAGGGGTATATTATATGAAAAGACAAAACCGATTTATATCAAAACGGACAGAGCGTAATAAGTCCATCTACATACTTCTTACGAAATCTGACACCTGTATTTCAAAGATTATCAATCTGACTACGTCAGACCGCTATACGCACGTTTCCATCTCTTTTGATGAGAGTCTTCAGCCGTTATATAGCTTTGCAAGAAAATACGTGCATTTCCCGCTTCCTGCCGGTCTTCGCCATGAGCCGCTGGATGCCGGCTTTTTCAAACGTTATTCGTATATTCCCTGCGCACTCTACGAGCTCAAGGTTACGGAAGACGCTTACAATCGTGCCAAACGTCAGGTAGAACGCATGATGAAAAGACAAAAAGAATACCGTTTCAGCGTGCTCGGGCTCATCCTCTGCCGCTTAAGTATTCCTTTTCACCGTAAGCATTTTTACTTTTGTTCTGAATTCGTCGGTTCCGTATTAGAGGAGAGCAATGCACTTTCTCTCCCCAAAGCACCTTCCCTGATGCGCCCGAACGACTATTCCAAATTTGCCAATATGTCCTGCAAATTCGAAGGGCGTCTGAACACCCTGATACAGGAGCTGAACTTTCCTAAAGTCCCTGCTTATTCTTCCCGCTCATCCAGATCCTGTTGGAGCATCTTAAGAATCGGCAGCATGATTCCTTTCATCGGCGGCAGATAATACCGTTC
>JAZSIB010000228.1:0-12915 GCA_045533585.1 Lachnospiraceae bacterium
TCAAGCCATACGGCACGATAACAGCCATAAATCTTGTTATCCGTAATCTGCGTATCCAGAGACGCATGCAGCTTGATACCGGCTACTTCTGCCCCATGGAAGACACGCTTATGATGGATATTATAGATGGTATTTCCACTAATGGTGCTGAATGCACCGCCAAGATGTCCTACTACGCCTGCCTGCTCACAATCATGAATAATATTGTTGCGGACAATATGACTTCCAATATTGTCCTTATGCCAATTACCGCGAAGGGCATGGAAAATCACTTCCTGCTCTCTCTGGGTGCCGCCTTTGTCCTTTCCTTTCGGTCCAATATCATGACCGGCATCAGTATCTTTACCAAGGCTGACACCGACGCACTTAGTCTCAAAGATCAGGTTATCTTCGATAATCCAGCCTTTGCTCCAATGCGGTCCCACCATACCTTCCTGCAATGCGGTCGGCGGTGCCCACTGCGGGGATGCCATACAAATCGTAAATCCCTTTACCGTTATGTAACTGCGTCCGGTCTTCTCCGGCCAGAAACAGAACGGACGTACACTGACTTCAACATCTTCTTCGTTCGGATCCGCCTCACAAAAATTTGCCCAAAACTTGGTTGTCTTCTCGTTAACATCTGCATACCACATACGCTTCGAGTCTTCCGGATACTTTGCCTGCGACCAAGCCTCCGGATTCTGCATCTTCTCTACAGAATCTATCTCGTATAATGACTTTTTATTCAGATACACATCACCAAGATGCGGTACAAATGCACCCTTGAACAGCCAGTCACCTGCCAGATCTTCCTTGAACGGATTACGATGTGTAAACAAGCTGTTGTCTACTTCTGCAGACCAAACCTGACCACCTTCGTTCTTCCATTCCTTTACCTGTTCTGCACCGCTGATTACTACCTCTCCGTCTCCGGCAGACTGATAAACGATCCTCGCATCCTCTGTTCCGCCGTTTGCCGGACTTACCCACTCTCTGTACACACCTGCGTGCACCGTAACCGTATCGCCTGCCACTGCAAGCTGCGCCGCATGATTAATCGTCAGAAACGGTTGCTCTAATGTACCCGGGTTGGCATCGTTTCCTGTTTTCGCTACATGATATTCCATAAAATGCTCCTTCCTAATATCCTTCTTTTGGTTATTATAACATGTAAACCCATAACATCCTACAAAAAACTAAACCGGTCAAACTCTGCAATTACTCCCGGTTCTTCCGAAAGAAATTCAAAATAAACCGCGTGCTTTCCTATCACTGCAGAAGTAAGCTCCACTAGCTTTTCTGTCTCATTCTCCGAGAACTCCTCAAAAGCCACGATACGTCCGCGATAAGAATCAATTCGTACATTGACTTTTAGTTTTTTGTGCGCTCCCAAAACGATCTCTACTCGCTTCGGCGTATTATTTCCAAACTGCAAATAGCGGAAGCCTACCGTTGTTCCTGACGAAATGTCTACAACCGGCGTAGAGATATCCTCTCTCTTTTCATACCCCGGACGGATATATGCACGAGTGCTACCGCCATAAATGTGGCATGCATAACCTGCCGAAATCCATTTATACGCATCAAGACCATTGATATGTGCTCCTTGCGAAGTCATTTCTACAACGCCGGAGGCTACCGGTTCACCATTCAAGTATTTAATATCACCTATATAAAGCAATCCGTCCTTACCCATGGCAACATCGATTGGTTCCAGCATAGCCTGTCTTGAAAATTCATTCACACCGGTCTGGCGATGATAAAATACATACCACTTGCCGTTGATCTCCATGATTGAGCCGTGGTTGTTGCCCCACTGATAGGTCATCGTGCCGCAACCCTCTGCATCCTTCAGAATTTCTCCTCCGTTAAAGCTTATATCACCACCGTCATGGAACGGTCCAAACGGAGAATCGCTGAAGCGATAGGAAAGAAATCCGTTATTCTCGGTATATACGCCAAGTTCCGGAATCGGCTTCTCATAACGCTTCGAGTAAACGAATACATACTTACCCATTACTTTTCGCGGGCTCGAAGCTTCAAAGAATCCATCAATTAAAGAAATATGTCCATCCTCAACCGGATTCCAGGGACAGGTAGAATGCCCTAAGGGGTTCGATACCAAGGTTTCCTCTTTCATTGTTGCCATATCATCTTCCATTTCGGCGATATAACAACTTGCTGCACAGCCTCCCCAATATGCATATACTTTTCCGTCATCATCGACTAACACGCCAGGGTCAAATCCAAGCTTCGTTTCTACCGGGTTTTCAAACGGTCCCCACGGAGTCTTGGAACTGGCAACCACAATCAGACTGCCCTTTCTTTCCGCAGCATACATGTAATATGTATCTCCTTTTTTAACCACATCCGGTGCATACAATATAGAATCATAATGGGTTTCATATGCAACACCATGACAGGTCCAATCTGTCAAATCATCCACCGGCGCTGACCAGACAACGTAATCCTTTCCGCAATACTGCGTCACTTCTGTATCATGCGAGCCATATACATAAACTCTCTTTTCTCCATTGTGCTCAAATACTCTCGGTTCCCCATCCGGTACATGCTCCCATAAAGGCATATACGGATTTGCTCCTTTAATATACTCTTTCATATTTTTATTCCTTTCTTTTTTATATTAGTTTATTTCTTTCCTTGCAAACCACTTCCATACTAAATGTTTCCCTGCTCTATCAATGCGCGCACTTCTTCAATCTTCGGCGGATGCAACGGAAGCGGGAATCTTGATATCGCTATCGCGGAGCAAGCACTCGCGAACCGTACCAGCTCATCATCCGCCATGCCATGCAGCAGACCGTAGACACAGCCTGCCTTAAAGGTGTCGCCTGCACCAAGGGTACTTTTTACCTCTACTGAAAACGGCTTCATCCGTTTCAGCGGTTGACCTTTCCTTCCGTACAGCATATCTTTCTCGCCACCGGTGATAATCACCAGACCATCGGTCGTTGCTGTCAACAGCTCATAGATTTCTTCTGAAGTCTTTCCCTGATATTCCGCTGCACCGGTACATTCCTTCGATACCACGTTGATGGCACAGTGCTGATGCAGGTAACTGTCATGTTTACAGTCAATCGTTACAAACGGTTTGTTATGCTTTACGCACAATTCTGCTGTTTCCTGTGTTGCCTCAATAAAATACGGGTCAATCGCCGCCACTTTACACCCTGCAATATCCGCTTCCTTCGGCATACTCCAGCGTCTCTTTGCCCCGGGCTCATACAGCGACTGGAAAACTCCCATCGGAGAACGTACCAATCCGGCAATCACTACATAATCCATCAATCCTTCATACTCTGAATCCAAATACAATGATGATAGATCAACCGTTTTATCCTTATAAAACGCCTTTAACAACGGCGCCACTTCTGTACCGATATGTGTGCCGTCTATCTTAACACTTATGCCTAATGATGCCAACACAGTAGCCGCTGTTCCGGTTTCTCCGCCCGGCAGGAAATACTTTGCACTCAGCTCGGAATATTCGTCCGGTTGCAGGAATTCTCCCTTTAACAGGAATGAATGGGTTCCCAGTATCTGTCCGTGCATATATACTTCGTAACTCATGCTCTCCTCCGCTTTATCACATTGTATTTGACGGATTAACGTTAAACTTCGTTAATCGATGCAAAATGCTATCAGAAGTACTTTCATTGCTGCTCCACGCTTTTCGGTTTCTTTATATGAGTTGCAGCCCATTCATTGTAATTCTTCCGATAAAACTCCCGGTATTCTTCAAATGTAAGACTGCAATCATATCCAAGCAGCTCCATGTCTACTCCGAACAGTTCAACATACACTCCCATCCCCGTCATACCATTGGCAAGATAGAACTGCTTCCGGCGTTTGCGTTCCTCGTAATTATCAGCGTTCTCATCCACAACTTCAATCTCAAGAAAAACGCCCTTGCCCGCGTATATCTGCCGTATCGCCTGCAAGACAGCAGACCCGATTCCCTGTCCGCGTCTTTTTTCGCTCACAGCCAGGTAATCGATGAGTATCTTCTCCGGTCCGTTAATCGTAATCACTAGTCCAGCGAATTTTCCGTCCTTTTCACAATACCATACATCCGATTTTCCTTTCTTTTGCATGGATACAATCATGGAAAATGGCTTCTTCTCTGTCGCAGGAAACGCGGATTGGTATAAACGGTATATACGAATCCATTGTATCAATTTTTTTACTTTGATTACATTCATAATTTCATTCTTTCTCAATCTTAAACGCAGAACACTTCTTCATATTAAATGTGATTATATCATAGAAATAAAAAAATAGAAATGTTTCAAACCATCTCTGATTTTGAAACATTTCATATTTTTCATGTTAATCACACTTCCGTTCCTAACACATGACCTTAAGTCTCAATTCATACAGGTAAACACCGGGTCTTTTATTAGTACAGATGCTCCATGAAACTCGCTTTCTACAAGAGGTGCACCTGCTTTTACCGCTGCTTCGTAGGACGGAAAATACTCCTCCAACAAAGTCCGTTCACAAAGCTCCACACCGGAATAATCTCTTCCGGCAGTAGCTGCCCCATATGCTGCAAAATGCTTCACGCAGGCTCCGATATTGCCCTCTTTATCAATGCCGTCGCCCTGATATCCCAATACCATAGCCTCGGCCATGCACGCATTCAGCCACGGGTCCTCACCGGTTCCTTCCATACACCTGCCCCAGCGTGCGTCTCTGGACAGATCACACATCGGAGGAAAAGGTAACATGCAGACCCGCCGCCGAAGCCTCCTTGGCAGTCGCTGCGGCAAGCTCACGAGTCAGCTCCGGATCAAAGCTTGCACCTTGTCCTAACGGCACCGGGTAAATCGTCTTATAACCATGAATCACATCCGACATAAAGATGGTCGGGATATGGTGAGGCTGCTTCTCCATGAAACCGTCCTGCAATTCCTTCAGATGCTCGTAACCGGACTCACCCAGAACCGTTCCGATCCGCCACTGCTGGTCCGGTTTTATCGTATAATCATGTCCCGGACCGGTAATCATCTTTACATCACCGTAGAAGCCGCCATGAAACTGAATCATCTGCTCGATTTTTTCACTTAAGGACATATCTGCAAGTAACTCTTTTAACTGTAATTCGGTCATAACGAATCTCTATGCTTCCTTTCTGTACTGCAATATAATAATAGTCTAGTATTAATTACACCAATAGCAAATGGCATTTTTATACATTTTCACAAATTTTGTCATCAGCAATGAGTTTCTTTTATGTTTCCGAACTGTCCAGTTTTTTGCGGTACTCTGCCGGGCTTTCACCAACATACTTCTTAAACTTTTTATGGAAGTAGTCTACGTTTTTATATCCTACCATTTCCGCAATTTCATAAACCTTATGTTTGTTTTCCGCCAACAATTCGATGGCATGCTTGATACGAACCTGATCAACATAGGAATTGAAACTTTCCCCTACACTCTTGCTAAAAACCTTACCAAGATAAGAGCTGTTATAACCAAACAAAGCAGCAATCGTCTCTAACTTAATATTGGACGGATAATTATGTTGGATATAATAGAGGATATCATCCAGAACACTGTCTCTGGATGAATTACCCATAGAACTCATGACTTCCTCAAATTGCCTTGCAAAATAGTCTGTTATCTCGTATAAATAATGTCGTTCATTGATAAACGTAATGATATCCTGATTCGAATCAAACGGAATGTTCACTGCACTATACCGATGAGTCATAGTTGCCTTAACCTGTAGATATAAATCTGTGACAAACAGCTTTACCGCAGAAGGACTTATATCCACCTGATAAAAATAGTTTTCCAATTCTCTTAAGGTTTCCTGTACCCTTCGGCGGTTGAAGGTCTGCAGGTAATCCGATATATTACCGCAATATGTTTCCATTTGGGCTATATCCAAAGAAAGTTTTTCCTCCTGCTTCGCGGGAAGTTTTGTATAGCCAAGGACATGCTGTCCCTTTTCGCAAAAGAAACGTCTTCTCAACAGGGTCACTGCCTGCTCATAGGAATTCTTTAATTCTTTAATGTCTGTTACAACACTCCCATAGGTAATAAATAAGGTATCCAACGGACTGCCCTTCTGCGGTACTAATTCATAATGCTTTAAGAACCTCCGGAACTTTTCAATAGCAAAACCGCCCTTCAACAACAGTACATTTTTTTCTTTTATCATGAAATGCTCGAAGGAATTTGTACCACCGTCCGCCACCATAAACATATCCGCAAACTGATATGGCAAATCTACTTCTCCCATTTGGAAATTCTCATACATCACAATCTGGTAAAGCTCCGCTTCCAGATTTAGCTCTTTTAGATTCAAAAGTTCATAACGAATCTCATCGTTAATAATATCTTGAATAATCTCCTTCTTCGACTTTTTGCGAAAGAACTCATTATCTTCTTTTTTCTGTCGCTCTGTCCGGATAGAATCATATATTTCCTTTACGACCTTTTCCAACTCGTCTTCATCCATCGGCTTGGTCAGATAGTATTTTACGCCAAATTTCATTGCACTCTGAGCATATTTAAAATCAGAGTAACCACTTAAAATCACGAAAGAACCGGAAAACCCAGCGTTTTTGGCCTGTTCAATCACTTCAAGACCATAGAGTTTTGGCATACGCATATCAATTAACACCAGGGACGGATTTAACCGCAAAATGTCACGCAGCGCATCTTCACCGTTGCAGGCTTCTCCGCAAACAGTAAAGCCTAACTCTTCCCAGTCAATAATACACTTTAAACCTTCCCTGATATTTGCCTCATCGTCTGCAATAAATACGGTTTCCATGATTCCCTTCATGTAGTTTTCCCTTTCTTTACCCGACAGTTTGTTATCGTGCGGTCTCCCTCTGGCTCAAAACGTTTCTCTGTCTCCTTCTTGTAACAGAACCACATAAAGAAGGAAAAGTATACCCCCTTTAATTATAACTATGTATTATCAAAAAAACAACCAGTTTCCCACTACTTGCACGCCCTTCGGGCAAGGAAACCAACCATTCCGACTCCGTAAAAAAAGCCCGGAACGCAGGGTTCCGAGCCTCTTTTATGAAACAAAAAACTATTCTGCGGTAATTTTAATCTTAGCCTTGCCTCTTTGCTCACCCATCACAGTGATGGTAGTCTCTCCGGCTTTGATGCAGGTTACTTTAACCGTTACCATGCCTGCTTCCGGCAATACGCCCGTTACATCCACAGCTGCCACAGAAGTATCATCAGACATGAAAGCAAGCTTTTCTGTAGCATCCCCCGGCTCTACGGTAATTGTGAACTCTCTGGTTTCACCAACTTCCATAACTGCCTCTGTTTCCGTTGCTTTAATTGAAGTAATAACCACGTTTTCACCGACCTCTGCAGATTCAAATATTAGGTTGGATATAGTAAAGCTTACTTCGATTCTCTTTGGCTCGGCAATTCCTGCAATATTCAGAGTAAAATCACTGTTTGCAGTTGCTTCCGCCACCGCCGAACCATCCCATGCATTCATCGGATCACCGGTATCTAATATGCCTGCCTTTATAGCAGTTTTTGGTACGGTCTGTGTTATCGTTAATTCCTGACCATCTACCACTACCTTATCATACATAATATCACAAGTTGCTATCTCTGTTCTTGATTTAACAGCGGTAGTTACAAGATAATCTTTAATGTAGAGAGATCCAATGCCCGAAAAACTTGTTACGCCTGCTGCCTTTGCCGCATCCGAAAGGTCTGTGGCTACATCAATTGTTACCGTATACTGGCCGTCACCGGTGATGCGGGTCGTAGGACCAACATCATTCCCGTAATAGTTATGAACACCACCGGTAAAATAAGCATTCAAAGCAACTTCGATTTCACCGGCGGAAGCAACCTCAGATACCTTAATCTTCACGCTTCTGTTCAGACCTGTGGAGGACTGAATGACAACATAAGCTATCCCAGCACTATGGGCAGTTACTTCACCAAATTCATTTACGGTACAAATATCTTCGTTGGTAGACTGATAGGTGAAGAATGCATCACTATTCTCCGGTTCCATGGTTGCCTGAATGTTAGCATGAGACCCGTTCGGAATAGTCACTGTCGTCTGTGGAACAACAATCTTGGTACATGGATTCTCGGAAATCTGACCATTTACCGTAACCGGGATGTCAACTTTTACATCACCATTCATGGAGAAAGCAGTAATTGTGGCAATACCCATACCCTTACCATGAACCATACCATTGTAAACTGTTGCCACATCCGGATCTGAGGTTTTCCAAAGAACAATGTCATTGCAATCTGCCGGAGTCTTTGCTGCAGTTATGGTGATATACTCACCTATAGTCATATTCACAAGCTCTGCGTCTGTCGAAATATCTGTTATCTCCGTTATCTCCGGCTCCTTTACCACATCTGCCAGGCTTCTGTAATTCAGGTTGATGCCACGCATAATACCATAAGTCAGTTCCGGATAGAGCAGCTCATAATTATCACGGCGGATAATAGTAAAGCAGTAATCAGCCTTTTCTTCGTTGTCATGATTAAAAGAACCAACATCCCAAAGTACAGGAACAATGCCAATCTTCTTACACATATAGTTTACTGCTTCCAGGTAGTAAACTCGCTCTGAAGTATTGTTTTTATCAATAGCACCATACTCACCCAAAATAACCGGATAACCTGCATCAACAAATCGTGACAACTTCTTCATATTTGCTTCCAGATTCTGCGCTGATTTTTCGCTATAAGTACGATTGGTCATATTTTCTGCCAGACCGAACAACCAATCATAATCATGCACGGCAAGGAACAGATGCCCTACTGAATCCGTTGGCATATTAAAACCATACTCTTCCTTTGTTGTATTCACAATATTGGTATATCTGCCCGGTACGGATAACCAGCGATTTGTATTATTTCCACCGGTGGCACGTACCGTATCTACGAACAGCTGGTTCAGTTCCATAATAACCTGCATATCTTTCTTAATGCCTGCATCGCTACCATCAGGACCTACTACTTCGTTCATTGCCTCGAAAATCAGATGCTCATCATAATCCTTAAAACGCTCTGCGATGTGGTTCCACACTGCGGCGAACTTTTCCTTTACCGGTTCTAAATCCTCTGCCCCTATTCTGAGCCAACCGGTCTGCTCTGCACCATCGTGGTGGATATTAATAATACAATACATATCTTGGGAAACGCAGTAGTCAACAATTTCCTGAACACGGGAAATCCACAGTTCATTAATGGCATAGCCATTTTCATCCTCAATCATATTGCCCCAAGTTACAGGCACACGTACAGTGTTATAACCGGCATCATGCACCGCTGTCATCAAGCCTTTCGTGGTCACATATGGCTGCCACAATGTTTCCAACGGTGTGAATCCGGTGTGTCCATCCATAGTATTACCAAGATTCCAACCGGTTCCCATTTCTGCTACCATTTCATCTGCAGTCAGATTGCGAAAAGGCTCCGTTCCAACAGTACCCACTGAGACTGTTGGAACCGGTGTTGCTGTTGGTTCCGGGGCTGGTGTTGCCGTTGGTTCTGGTGCCGGTGTTGTCGTTGTTTTCGGGATGGCTGTAGCAGTCGGCTCTGTTGTGACAGTAGGAACTGCGGTTGGTGTAACCTCCGTTGCTATATCGGACGCGCCACATGCTACAACGGAAAGCAGCATCGCTGATCCCAGTAATAACGCCAACCCTCTCTTTTTCCAAATATTCATATTTAACCTTCCTTCGCTTTTTTTTCAATATCTCTGAAAATGTACAATGCCGGGCCACTGATGGTCAGAAACATCACTGCAGGCCCAATCAATAATCCGAGAAAAATGGTAGTTGTATTAAACATAAAAACGACTGTCTCCACAACCAACACAACTGCCACCATTATGGTCCTTCCAAAATACTTCACACTAATATCCATGGAATTTTTTAATGTCTGTAGAAAGGTATTTTCATACCGGGTCATCAATGCGTAGGAATAAATAAAATAGCCAAAACACATGACACTGCCTACAATTCCGAGAATCAAAAAGTAAACCGGATTGCCCTCCACTGCATGTAACAGTTGAAAATCCAGATATAGTGCGTAAACAAAAAACAGATTTAAAAGGCCGGTCAGGATTCCTTGTTTAAAATTTTCCTTAAATGCCGTCCAAAACTGTTTTGCAATATATCCCTCTCTCTCATCTGCCATTTTGAGAGTCACTGCAAAAGCCGCTGCTGTGGAAGCTCCAATCGTCACCACCGGGAGTGAAAATATCAGCCACAAAAAATTCAGTTTTATCATGTCCAGCAAGTGGCTGAGAAAATTGTATAAAGGACCATCTACACTAAAAAGTTTCATAAAATACTATCCTATCTTTGAAGCAAAAGAGGCTGTTATCGTCTGAACAGCCCCTTTTATCATGCTAATAACGTTTTAATTACTATCTGTTTTCTTCTTCTAAGCGATGGCGAATCACTGCATTTTCTTCACACCACTCGATACACTGATCATAACCATATGCCTTCGCATCGTTCACCATCTTATTCAAAAGCATGTTAAATTGTCCGTCAGACTGAGCGTAAATACAGTTCCAAGAACCGGTTACGATACAGTTAGTAACCTGATTCCAAACTACTTCCAGCTCATCGCTCTTTGCTGTCTCTGTATAAGTAGTAGCCGGAGCAAACTTATAATTCTTCGACTTCAGGTAATCATTCGGTCTTACGGTACCGGTGTAATCTCTCCAGTCCTGAGCCATTTCGCAGGATGCTTCTTCTGCACTGCTCTTCCAAGTCTCCCAGTTATAGGTCTCGCCGTTAGAATCCGGATTAACTGCATTTCTTGACCAGGTAACATTGTTTATCTGCTGACGTCCGTCGTTGTAAGAGAAGCCGGCATATTCCCCTTCCATCATCGTATCACCGGTAGAAATACACTTCTTACCGAACTCTGTTAAGTAAGTATTGCCGTTTTCATCATAATCCCAAATCAAGCCCTGCGGACCATACTCAGAAGTCAGAAAGCCTTCCGGAGTAGATAACCAGTTCAAAATTTCCATACAAAGTTCCGGATACCGGCTGTTAGCGCCGATGGACCATACTCTGTTACCGCCGTATGGACTTAAACCATAAACGATTGGAGTTGCTTCTTCCGGAAGCATAGTAGACATATACTTGTTTGCTGCCAGATGTTCTTCCGTATTGTATGCTAAATTACCTGCATAATTAAAGATAGAGAAGAATACACCACCAGCAGTAACCTTTGATCCCATTTCATCATAGGTCTGGGTCATCGAATCCGGATCCAGTAAACCTTCACGATATAACTTGTTGAAGAATCTTAACATCTCAATGTAGGGTCCTTCTTGGTCCAACGCTCCGTAAAATTCACCAGTATCACAGTCATAAAGACCTAAGTGGAATTCATCGTAACCGTAGTAAGCTGTCGCCATAGACTTTACATACATTACCATGTTACCATCCCAGTCCGGCCATACGGACATAGCATAGGTTTCCTTGCCATTGTCGTCAGTTGGGCAGATTGCTTTCATGTCCTTGAATAAAGTAATTAAATCATCTAAATTCTTAACCACAGGATAGCCTAACTGCTTGTATAAATCCCAACGGATATCCCATGTGTAGAAGAATTCATCAATACTGCTGGCATCATTCTTTGCAACACCATGACCAAAACCATAAATATTATTTTTACCCACGCTGTCATTGTTAATATCTCTGTTTGCCTCTAACGCAATGGGCATATTTTCCTTAATGTACGGACCATATTCCGAAAGAAGATCGTCTTCTTCCCAGTCAAATAACATACCGGCTTCTACTGCTCTCTTGTAATCACTGCCGGTACTGCCAAACACGACAATATCACCAAGGTTTCCGGATTCCATACGTGTATCAAATACACCATCGGAGTCAGGGATAATCATTAACTTAACATTGAACTTGTCTAACATAACCTTTGCGAACCAACCTACCTGCTCACCGGAGAAGTTTGCTAACTGGCTGTATACCGTCAGTTCAATTGGTTCACCTTTATTCCCATTGTTCCCTGTGTTTGTTGTGCCACCACTATTGCCGGTTCCGTTCTGAGTTGTGGATGCCAGGTTACTTCCCTGATTGCCCCTCTCGCTGCCACACGCTGCCAGAGAAAATACCATAGTAGCTACAACCATCAGCGCAAGCACTCTTTTCCATAAATGCTTCATGATTATTTATCCTCCTTTTCTATATGCCAACAAAAAAACAAATTTTCTGTTGTATTTAACAGGCCTTCTCCGACCTGCAAAAATCTTTTTAACCCTTAACTGCACCTAACATAATACCCTTCTCAAAATAACGCTGCATGAGCGGATATACTGCCAGGATCGGGATAACGGTTACCATGGAAATGGTATACTTAATTGTTTTTGCATCCATAACACCGGCCATTGCACTCGCCGCAGCACTACTGCTGACTCCGCTCTGCATAAGGGCCGCAAGGCTGGTAGTCTGATTTAAGTAAATATACAGTCTGTGCTGTAACGTCTGTAACTCCGGCGTTCCACTCATATAAAGAATGGAATCCATGAAAGAGTTCCAATGACCTACGGCACCAAAAATTGCAATAGTCGCTAAAATCGGTTTGCTAAGCGGCCAAATGATGTTGCGGAAAATTTTCATATGACTGGCACCATCAATAAACGCACTCTCTTCCAGTTCTGTCGGAATCGATTCGATATAGGTTTTAACCAGGATAATATTATATGGTTGTACAATCGCCGGAATAATGTATACCAGGTAGTTTTCAGTTAAGCCTAACATTAAGAAGTTTAAGTAGGTGGGTACCAGACCTGCATTAAAATACATGGTAATCACAAGAAAAATGTCCCGAACCTTTCTATGCCACATTTCCTGCTTCGTCATTAAATAACCTGCTAAAGCAGACACACCAACCATTAGT
>JAZSIB010000247.1:0-15732 GCA_045533585.1 Lachnospiraceae bacterium
TAAAAGCTTAACGCCGCGGTACAGACCGGAGCCGGAATACCAACGGGAATTTGGCTGCATCGAGGTATTCACATTTACCGTGATGCGGTTCTCTGCACCGTACTCCACCAACTTGGTCAGGTCTACATAAAACGGTGCATAGCCATAATGCTGCATTGCTGCCTTACAACCATTCACATCTACAGTTGCATTCATCATCGCTCCGTCAAACAGAAGTCCGACACAACCGTCCTCCCATTCCTTCGGAACGAATACATACTTCGTATAATTGCAGATATCCCCGGTAAAATATCCCGTGTCCATCTTTGACGGTGCATCCGGCGTAACTGCCGTATGAATCATGCCGTCATGCGGAAGATTTACTTCCACTCCGGAATCGGATCTTATCGCTCCGAGAGAATCCGCGAATCCACGTCGGAATGTCCATTTTTCATTAAGATTGATATAGTTCATGTTATGACCTCCCTATCAACGTCCTTTCTTCATAGTAGCATAGAGTGTCGGATAACACAATGTAGGGACTTATACATCACCGTCGCACTAAAGCAAAACATGCAAGTAAAAAAGCAGGCCGTAAGACCTGCTTTTTTCTCTTATTTTATCACTCTTTTATACAACTTATGTATTCCGCATTTCCAACACAGCAGCATACCGACAATCGCGCCTACAACAGCCTGCAGTATCTGATAAGGCAGCTTCAGAATTGCATACTCCGGTGTACTGTATATAAACGCTCTTCCAAGCGAATATCCTACCACCATGATTATAGCACCAATTGCAACACCGACTCCGGATGCGATGACCGGATGCTTTTTCATCGTATAGTGCGAAAAAACAGAAATCACAACTGCCTGTAATCCGTGCGTAGCCAGTGATACAAACATCGGAGTCGGATAAAAGAGTAAATCACCCAGAAATGCTCCGACACCGCCCACCATGAACGCCGCAAACGGGTCCAGTAGGATTGCTGCAGTACAGATTACGATATCGTTCATATACAGATGTCCGCCCGGCACCGGAACACCAAAGGAACTCATCGCCACATTCAATGCCATAAACATCGCTGTAATACACAGCCATAAGGTCGTTCTTTTACTACCTGATTTTTCGTTCATATCGTTTTTCTCCTTGCGCATTGTATGCGAATAAGATACAATACATTCTGGTCTTATAAAACAACCAGAAACGGAGAAAACAATATAACCAGATGAAATATGCCATTGAGAAAGAAAACCGACCGGTTTATCTACAAATATACAAACAGCTGCGAGATGATATTATAGAAGGACTCTTTCCTTATAACAGCAAACTTCCTTCCAAACGACTTCTCGCAAACGAAATCGGTGTCAGCACCATCACCATCGAACACGCCTATGCACTGCTCTGCGATGAAGGGTATGCAGAAGCTCGGGAACGAAGCGGATTCTTTGTAATCTTTCGCAAAACCGATGGCTTTGCCTCCTCCAGAGACACTACGCAAATTTCCGGCAATCTTTCCGCCAATCCATCCTCAGGACTGCAACCTCATCCGAACCCTTCCATCTCTGCCTATCCGGGATTTTCGGTTTCGATTCTGGGCAAGGTCATGCGCAAGGTTCTGTCTGACTATCAGGATGTCCTGCTTGAAAAATCCCCAAATGCCGGTTGCGTCGAACTTCGGGATGCCATCCGACAATATCTTGCGAGAAACCGCGACATCCATGTCACTCTTGATCAGATTGTCATTGGCTCCGGTGCCGAATATCTCTACGGACTTATCATTTCACTTCTCGGCCGTGATAAAGTCTATGCATTGGAAACTCCTTCTTATGAAAAGATGGAACAGATTTATCTTGCATCAGGAGTCCGCTACGAACTGTTACCGCTTTTAAAAAACGGAATCGACAGTGATGCCCTTGCAACAACCACTGCCGATGTGTTACATACAACGCCTTACCGCAGCTTCCCAAGCGGCATCACCGCAACTGCGTCCAAGCGGCACGAATATATCCGCTGGTCTAATAAAGGTGCGCGTTTTATTATCGAATCCGACTACGGCTCCGAGTTTTCCGTATCCTCACAGCCGATGGAGACTCTCTTTTCTCTGTCCGAACATGATAATGTCATCTACCTGAATACCTTTTCCAAGACCATATCACCCTCCATGCGTATCGGTTATATGGTGCTTCCAAACCAGCTCGTCAAGCCCTTCCAAGAGAAGCTCGGCTTTTATTCCTGTACCGTTCCAAGCTTTGAGCAGTATGTGTTGACTGCGTTACTCAACAACGGTGACTTCGAACGCCATATCAATCGCGTGAGAAGAAATAAGAGAAGAGAAATCTCCAAAATCCTCACTATAGAATAACGTTGGATTATAATTTACTCTCGTCACCTCACACGGAAGATTTTTTCCATCCAAATTGATTTTCAGCTTTGGAACCTCATCTCCCGAGAAAACGAGGTTAATGAACGCCCGCTCTCCGCTTACCGATGACACCTCCAGACTCAGGGTTGTGCCGAAAAGACCTTCCTGCTGTCTGATTCCGGTATGTGTCTGCTTCCCGGTGCTCGGAATATATACAAGGAAATACTGTTCCTCTCCATTATCGGTATCCTGCGTATACTGCAACGCATAGGCAGACCGTTCTCTCACATCAATATCCTCTACCCACTTCTTCACCTTATCTGCAATTTCACCCTTTTCAGCCTCTTCCATTTCCGTATAGTATTCCTTCGTTGTTACCGATCTCACACCTGTACTGCCGGCTCCCGAAAAAGAAAAGACAGAAAGGCCCAAAACCAGAAGCAGGATTAACAGAACCGGAATAGCTATTACGATTGCAATCACTTTTCCCAACGACTTATCTTTTGTCCGTGTCGGGTATTGCACCTCCATCGGAACCTCCGCCAGCGGCTGCGTACATTTCGGACAAAGCTTCCAATCCTGCTCGACCGGAGTTGCACAGTTCGGACAAGCCGGTCGCAACTTGGCTCCGCATTTCGGACATACCACATATTGCTCTGTTACCGGGGTTTCACATCTCGGGCAACGCAAATCACTGTAATTCCCACGCACAATCAGATAAATCAACAGGCCGATAAACGAGGGAACCAATACCGCAGCAAGCGCCCAGAGGATCGCATTCATTCCTCTGCGCTTCGCATCACGGTAAACATATACGCCGATGATAACCGGCACAGATAAAACAAGCAACATTCCAAATAAATACGCAATCAAACCAATCACACTCATGATTGTAAACCTCCCTTACGAGTATAGACAGCCGCAACAACTCCGGCTCCGGTCACGGATACTACAACATATCCGAGACAAAGTACAGTAAGCCATGGATACCAGTCAATTGCAGAATATCCGACGAACACCATGATAAACTGAAGAAGCAGTCCTGCAACAAATAACAGTGCCGTCTGCCGTCTGAGCTTGCGCCGTTCTTGTTCGTTTCGCAGCATAGCTTCATTCAGCACAGGGGGATTCTGTTGTTCAAAATCATAAATCTGTCTCATGTTCCAGCACCTCCTTCAACAGTTTTCGTGCTTTGCTTAAGCGGGATTTTACGGTTCCTTCCGGTATTCCCATCGCATGGGCAGTTGCGACGACATCCATATCTTCAAAATAGAAGAGAATCACCGCTAAGCGGTACTTTTCCGGCAACCGCTCGATTGCCTCGTAGAGCGAGCTGTAATCCGGATTTTCCGCAGCCGGAACCGCGCAGAGCGTCGCATCTTTCTCTTCATTCGTTTTGAAATTCAGAAGAGGACTTCGTGCAATCCGCCGCAAAGCATTCCGATAAGTGTTCACACAGATTTTCGTCAACCATGGCTCAAAATCCCGGTTGGAGTCATATTGCGATATGTTTTTCATAACCCGCAACCAGGTATCCTGGTATAAATCATCTGCTTCAAACTGATTGGCACAGAGAGACAGGCATAGCCCATACAGTCGTTTCCCGTATTGCCGTATGTATTGATCAATCATACTCTCTGCACCCCCTTCACTTACATATACACCGAAAGTTCGTGTTTGGTTCACGGGTTAATTTTTTTATTTTGCAAGAACGATTCATTACCCAAAATTACCATCACATTTTCCTTTTTATTTACAAAAAGATGCTACATGTTTTCTAAGCGCATATCTAAAATATTATATATTTTAGCCATTTACAATAAGCACACTTATAGAATATAGTATTATTATTTGATACATTATGCAACGCACAGGAGAATCGCATGGGAATATATAGTTTAGGAATCGGTTGTATCATTATCACTTCCGTAATTGCATATCTGTTTTTCTCCGTCAAGAGAAAAAACACAAAAATGCACAGAATCTACGGTGCCATGATTATTACAGCATTGACACACTTATTAGCGGAACAGGGCGCGCTTTACACCTTGACACATGTAGATACTGTTCCGGCATGGATCACGCGAGGCATACACCAGATATTCCTGCTTTTGTTTTTAGTACTCTTCTGTGAAGTATATTTATATATTCCTGCCATGATTGCTGACGAAACAAAAGAACCTATCAAAAAAAGCAATTGGATTCTTTTGCCCTTCGCCTTATCCACGGTTGGGGTACTCGTTCTTCCAATTTACTACAGACATGAAGAAACCGCAAGCTACTCCTACGGTCCGGGAATTATTGCCGTTTATATCAGTGTCTATATATTAGCAATAACCGCCGCAACCTATTTAATCCGTTTTAGAGAAATTATCCCGACCAAAAAGAAAAAGGCAATTGCCATATCGCTTATTTGTGAAATCGGCGTTGGGGTATATCAGGTATTTAATCCTACCCACCTTTTATCCAGCGTCGGTGTTGCACTGCTCTGCATTGGCTTTTATCTCACCGTAGAAAGTCCGGACAATGTATTAAAAGAATTATTGGTAGATGAAAAAAAAAAAGTAAAAGAAGCCAGAGAAGAAGCGGTCCTGGCCAATCAGGCAAAGGGACGTTTTTTAGCACAGATGTCTCACGAAATCCGAACTCCAATCAATGCGATTCTCGGTATGGACGAAATTATTTTAAGAGAATGCAAGGACGCAAACATACTGGAATACGCTGATGATATCAACACAGCCGGACAATTATTGCTTTCCATCGTCAATGAAATTCTCGACCTTTCCAAAATCGAATCCGGGAAGATGGAAATCGTAGAAACAGAATATAACTTAAGTAAGCTTATCGCAGACTTAACTGCTATGATATCGCTCAAGGCACAAGCAAAGAATTTAATTTTTGATATCGATGTGGACAACTCACTCCCGGTTCATTTATATGGAGATGACATACGAATCCGCCAAGTTCTTACCAACCTGCTTTCCAACGCAATCAAATATACGAAAGAAGGCAGAGTAGAATTATCTGTCAAAGGAGAAATCAAAGATAATACGGTTACCCTGTATTGCAGTGTAACAGATACCGGAATCGGAATCAAAGAAGAGCACCTTACCAATTTATTTGAAGAATATAAGAGAATTGAGGACGGTTCAAATCATCACATTGAAGGAACCGGTCTTGGTCTCAACATTACGATGCGCCTGTTGAACTTAATGGGCAGTAAATTACAGGTCCAAAGTGAATACGGAAAAGGCTCCAAATTCTTTTTTGAACTGAAACAGCTCGTCACGGATTCCATGACCATCGCAGATTATAATAAGCAACAAAAACAGAATCAGAATCCAAAACATCGAACCTGCGCATTTACAGCACCGGAGGCAAAGCTTCTTGTAGTCGACGACAACATAATGAACAGAAAAGTTTTCGCCAAGCTGTTAGAACCTACAAAAATGCAAATTGACCAGGCAGAAAGCGGTTTTGAATGTATCGATAAAATGAAAGAAAATCGCTATGATATCGTGTTTCTTGATCACATGATGCCACAAATGGACGGCAAGGAGACCTTACACCATTTGAAAAAACTGCAAGGTCATCCCAGTGAAAACGCTGTTATCATCGCACTTACAGCAAATGCATTTGTAGGTGCCAGACAGCAATACATCAATGAGGGCTTTGATGATTTCCTCCCGAAACCAATCATATATAAGGACGCTGAGGAATTGATTTTAAGCTTTCTTCCGTCACAACTTGTTGAACGTTTTGAGGAAGAGTGATGCAATACAAAAAGAAGGTGTCCCAAAAGTCAACATGACTTGAGGAAAACCCTCTTTATTATGGTATGTGACATACAGACATTTCAAATTTCTCATTTATCTGTAGTACTGTGCCTGTGCCTCGAACATCTCTGCATAGATTCCGTTCGGAATTGCAGCAAGTTCTTCATGATTCCCGTATTCCGCTATCTTACCTTCCGAGAAAACCGCAATCTTATCACAGAACTTACAACTGGATAACCGATGGGATATGTAAAAAGCAGTTTTCCCGCCGACCAGTGTATGGAACTGACGGTAGATTTCATATTCTGCAATCGGATCCAGTGCAGCGGTAGGCTCGTCCAGTATCACAATCGGAGACTGCTTATATAAAGCTCTGGCAATTGCCATCTTCTGCTGTTCACCACCGGAAGGTTCCACGCCATCCTCATCAAAAAACTTATAGATACAGGTATCGGTTCCCTTTTCTAGCTTTCCTGCAAAGCCATCCAGCTCTACCAATTTCAGAAGTTTAGAAAGGTCGGTATCATCCTTCTCCTGTAACGTAATGTTCTCCTTAAGTGATACACAAAACAGCTTAAAATCCTGAAAGACAGGCGCAAACTGCCTCATATAGTCAGCATAATCATATTCTCTGATATCAACTCCGTCGAGCAAAATCACTCCACCCGTAGGATCATACAAGCGGCATAACAGTTTAATAAACGTCGTTTTCCCTGCCCCGTTGAGACCAACAATGGATAAATGCTCCCCCGGCTCAATTGTGATATTGATATGATCCAGTATCTTTTTTTCTGTTCCGGGATAAGCAAACGATACATCACGAAACTCAATTCTATGCTCTTCGCCTTGTACCTTCTTGGTTCCTTTGGGCAGAGCCTCGGGATAATCCATAAACAGAACATATTCATACGCATAATTACAGCGTTTCAACAATTCCTGTATATTGAACACGATGCCTCCCAAGGTAGCGTCTAACGCCCCGGCGGTGGAAATCATCTGTGAAAATATTCCGATGGAAAACACTTGATTTATCGCAAGTTTTCCCACATAAAAATAAGTAAATAACGTCTTTATCAATGCCAACCCGCCGGACAACAGACCACAAACATAGTTCTTATCTGCCTGCCATTTCCATGTTGCAATGCTTTCCTCCGTGTTCTTTTCCCATCGGGTGGACATCATTGCCCCGGCATCATATAGACGTATATCTTTCCCATAACGAAAATCTACGATGTTCCATCCAAAGTAACTGAACAAACGGTTCGTTTTGGAAAGTCTGCTGTAAGCCTCTAATTCATAACCGTTTTGCTTGGCGGTGATAAAACTGTTAATCGCGATATATCCACCGATTACAAGCAACAAAAGAGGGGCATGCATGGTAATCAAAGTGACAAAGCCCGCTATCTTTATCACATTTCCGATAAACATAAAAACCTGTTCCGCAATACCATATACACCACCGGAATACCAGGTCATTCCTGTCTTTGCCTTTTCCAACTGATCTAATGCATTCTTATCCTCGGTAAGCTGAAAATCAAGTCCCATAGAGCGAAGCCCAAGCTGCATGGCAAAATAATTATCCAGACGCTGCTGATACTTCTGCAACGTCATACTGAGCCGTTCCAACAGGACATGGCATAAGCTTTCCCCGATGATAAGAATCGCCGCATATATCACAAGCTTCTTGATTTCCCTTGTCGTACACAGCTCATCAATCAATAGAGGCGTAACAATAATCGCCAAGAAAGGCTGTGCAATCTCTACCAGAGCCTTACACGCTTCCAGCACAAAAAACAACGGGTATCGTTTGCAGGCAGTCGGAAACAAAATCTTGATTACCGGCCATATTTTATGAAATGCTTTTTCTTTCTTCCGGTCAGCCATTTTCTTCCGCCTCCTCTCCCGCGTTCTCCTGATAATACTGTGCCTGCACCTCAAACATATGGGCATAGGCACCGTCTTTTTCCATTAACTCATCATGCGTACCGAGCTCAATGATAGCTCCGCCTTCAAACATGGCTATCCGGTCGCAAAATCTTGTCCTTGCAAGCCGGTGGGAGATATATACCGCACTTTTCTCTCCGATCATTTTATCAAAGCTTTCATAAAGCTTTTGTTCCGCAATCGCATCCAGGGCAGACGTAGGCTCGTCCAGCACTACCACAGGTGCGTTTTTATAGAGTGCTCTTGCGAGTGCCAGCTTCTGCTTCTCTCCGCCGGAAAAGTCCACGCCGTTTTCATCCACGATTTTCAACAGCTGCGTCTTAATATTCTCCGGTAAGGCAAATATCTTTTCTTCCAGTCCGGCTTCTTTTACAGCAGCAACCACCTTTTCTGCGTCGGTCTTCTCCGGTGTTTTCATCGATACATTTTCCTCAATCGGAAATGCAAATACCTCAACATTCTGAAATACAGGAGAGAATAATTGATAATAATCTTCTCTGCTGTAGTTTTGTATATCAACTCCGTTTAATGTAATGTAGCCTTCGGTTGGATTATATAGGCGGCACAACAGCTTGATAAATGTCGTCTTACCTGCTCCGTTCAACCCTACGACAGCCAGCTTTTCTCCCGGATGCAGTTTCAGATTCAGATGACTGACTGCATCGGTGGTTGCCCCGGCATAGCGGTAAGATACATCATGGAATTCGATTTCATATGCATCCGCTTTCGGAAGCTGCAGATACTGTTTCTCCTTCTCCTCATCACTCACTTCCAAAAATGAGCGGAAATCATCCACCTGCATGGATGCGTTCCGGTAATCACCGAATCTATGTAAAAATGACAACAGATTCTCGGAAAAGGATATGGCAAGTGCCAGGAACATCGTAAAATCACCGATTGACATTCCGTTCTTCAATACTGCCACGAACAATGCAGCGTAAACCAATGCCCTTCCTACCACATAAAGGCAATTGATCACAAGTGCATGCCAAAACCAAATTTCAAAATGATAATCATGCAGCTTTTCCTGCTTGGCATAGATAAACTTTTGCTTTGCCAACAGAAAATCTTTCATATGGAACAGGCGGATTTCTTTCGCATAGTCAAAATCCTGTGTAACCCGTTCCATATAATTTACTTCACGATTCACCGGAGTCAGTACATTCCAATAATTGATTTTATCCAGCTTAATAATCCGCATAAAATACAGATATTGCACGACGGTAATCACTATCAGTGCAAAAATCAGTCTCCAGTCCAGAACGACAACGGCAAATGAGGTTACAATCACGGTAAACAGATTCCTGCCAAGTGTTGACATCAGGCGCATCATACCCTCGACGCCATTGTTGTTTCCACCTGTTGCAGACGTCGCTCTTTGGTGGATATCCAACACCTCCGGCTGCTCGAGCAATTGATAACTCATATGAAGCGCCTTATCAATACGCTCCAATATCATGTGCATACGGATTTTAATAAAACGGTACCATGTTTTATTCTCTGCTGTAATGTTTCCTAAGGTAAGTACTGCAACAGCACTCCCGGCAATCAAAATCAGATTGAGCAAAGCGCGCAGACACTCCTCTTTGCTGTTTCCGGATTGTACGATATCAATCACGTATTTACCAAATACGCCCCAAAAGTAAGACAATACGGAACCGCAGACGATTCCCATCAGCTTAAACCAGATTGCACTTGGACAATACTGCTTTTCTTTTTTCAATATGTATATGGTATTTTTGAGAACACCATAATCTTTATGCCATGGATTCTTTTCCTCTAACTTAGCCATGAAGCCTTCCCCCTTCGTTCCTCTATACGAATCTTAGTGCAACTTTTTCGATTATATCACATAACTTCCATTTTGGAAACTATAAAACTGCCATTTTGGATAAAATATTTTTAGTTTTTGTAAGGAGATGTCCAAATGGCGGAACGTGTTAACCAACATAAAAATCCTATCATTGGCTCAAATATAAAACGGCTACGCAATGAACGCCATTTACGAGCCGTCGATGTTATCGCAAAGCTAAATCTGCTCGGTGTCGATATTTCCACCGGTACGTTCTGTAAGGTCGAATCCGGCCTCAATAACCCATCCGTCGATTTGCTCATAAAACTCACCGAGATATTCCAATGCGATTATAACGAATTTTTCAGATAGAATAAAGCTCCGAATAAAGATTCTAAAATCTTTATGGGAGCTTGTTTTATGTGGACTCTACGTTTTTTGTTTCACTCTGTGGAATCCTTAATTCAATTTTTCATACCACTCTGCTTCCTTAAATCCGACAAGTACATCCTCACCATTTACCATCAACGGACGTTTTACCAACATTCCATTCGTAGCGAGCAGCTTTAACATCTCCTCTTCTTTCATGGTAACAAGCTTGTCCTTCAGTTGCATCTCCTTATAAAGAAGTCCGCTGGTATTAAAGAACTTCTTAAGAGGAAGTCCACTCTTACCATACCATTCTTTTAATTCATCATATGTCGGATTCTGCTCCGCTATATGACGCTCCGTATGCTCTATCTTTTGTTCCTCTAACCACTTCTTCGCCTT
The DNA here is from genome assembly GCA_045533585.1 of Lachnospiraceae bacterium. Lineage (GTDB taxonomy): Bacteria > Bacillota > Clostridia > Lachnospirales > Lachnospiraceae > SZUA-448. The sequence continues at coordinate 10,628 of JAZSIB010000247.1, forward strand.
TTGACAAGTAGAACACTTCGGATAACATAAGAATAACATTTACTCTTCTCCTTTCAACATCTTAATCTGTCCCAAAATATAATCTATATTCTCATCGACAGCTTTTGTCCCGTCCACCCGAATCACCGGACAATCCATAGTTTTTAACCATTCCTCCGCGTAATTCTCGGGTCTCGATTCCACCAGCTTGAACCACTGCTCTTCCTTCTCATACAAGTCTCCACCGGGAAGCATCCGCCCCCCAAACTTCATATAAGAACGGTTGCGTACCCGCTCCAACCGAGTTTCCCTTGGAACTTCCACAGAAATAATATAGTTATACAACGGCAAAATATCCTGTCCGTAATCTCCTCTGACAGCAACAAAAACAAAATCCGGATACTGCCTCACTTCATCCATAAGAAGACGGATAACTTCCTCTTTCGTTCTTCCGGTTCCATAGGGTTCATTGGGGCCCGACCGCTGAAAGTACAGATTCTCATTATCTATAAATCGAAAGTTCAGCCGTTCTGCCAATGCTTTCCCAAGTGTGCTTTTTCCGCTTCCGTTCATCCCGCATATCATGATTCCTGTTCCCATTGTTGTTCCCCTGTCTTATTTTCCTCTGCATTTTATATCTGTTTATCCGGAGCCAATAGCAATTTATCTATTACTGGATGAATCATACTTGTTTCTAATATTACATTTATGGCACAAAGCTTCTTTCCTGCGTCCTTACTGGATGCACCACAATGATATGCCTGCTCTGTAGGCAAACCATAATCCAGAACGATCAATCTGTCATGACAATCTGCATTGGGTTTAATTCTGAGCGGAGGATATTCTTGCATAAAATCATTTACTACCGAAGCTGTCAAAAAGCCTCTTTTTCCATGACCGTTTTCTGTGAATAAAACAACTTCCACACCTGCCTGCTTCTGAGATAAAAGCTGTAAAGTCTTTGTATTCACATAATCATCCACTACATAAATGCTCTTTTGTGCTTGTTGATAAATATCTATGTATGCTGCATCTGCTTCAAACTTCTGTCCTTTATAAATAACGAAATTTTTGAAATCCTTATCTGAGACAAAGTTTTCATTAAGTGTATCTATACTCTTTTGAATAACCTGTATCTCTTGTTCTGTTTTCTTCTGTCTATCAGCCATATTTGACATTTTCACAGAAATTTCTGATACTCTCGCACTCACAAGCCGCATCTCCGACTGCGTAACAAACTGCTGGTTTTGCTTTATATAATGACGCATCTCACGAAATGCACGCATAATGAAAATACTTTGCTGTTCCGCCAACTCGCCTCTTAGAACGGTGGCAAGCATATAAATACCTTGTTCGGTGAATGCATATGGTAATTTCTTTATGTTAGTTCCCCTTTTATCTATATTTTCGTTCAAAGTCGCAATTTGCGACTTTGAAAAATTGTCTGGAATCTCATCCTTTGTCAGTTGAAACATAAAATCATCCGGAAACCTTGCGATATTACGCTTTACCTGCTCGTTCAAACGTTTCACTTCATATCCATAAATCTCAGCCAAATCATAATCAAGCATAACCTGCTGTCCTCTTATGAAGTATACTCGATTACATATATTATCTACTGTCATCAACGCTGAACTTTCTGCCATCTGTACTCTTCCTCCTGCAAATTGTGTCACCACCAGTGACACAATTACTAATACATTATCTATTAGCTACGTTATCTTCCTCGTCATTCTCTTTTTTCTTCTCAGCCAGCTTCTCTATTTCAATCTTATATGCCATCAACCGCAAAAGATACGGTGGAACCCTTCTGTTTCCTAATTCCCAGTCCGTCTCCGTCATATACGGAATTTCAAAGTACTCACAAAATTCTTTTCGATTCATTCCGGTATTTTCTCTTAATTTTCTTAATTCTTCTCTTGCTTCCATAAGCCCACCTCTTTATGCATTGCATAAACAAATTATATAGTTTTTATTACCTGAGGTCAATAACATATTTCCATAAAAACAATGAACCTCGGTAAAAATTTGCTTTTTACCGAGGCTATCTCAATTATAACTATCACGTTCTCCTCAATTGTACACAGGCCTCACAGTGCTCCGTGAAAGGAAACTGATCTACTCCCACAGCCCGTTCTACCTTATATCCGCCCTTGGTAATCAGCTTCAAATCACGTACCAGCGTTTCCGGATTACAGGATACATACACCACCTTTTTCGGTGCAGCTATCAACAGGGAATTGATGAACTGCTCCGTGCTTCCGCTTCGCGGCGGGTCCATGAATACAACATCCGGTCGCTTGCCGTCTGCTGCATAACGCTCCATGAATCCTCCGGCGTCTCCGGCATAAAACTTCGCATTCGTAATCCCGTTCTTCTTAGCATTTGCAATGGCATCTTTCACCGCCATCCGATTTAGTTCCACACCGATAACTTCCTTTGCCTTGGAAGCCGCAATCAGTCCAATCGTTCCGATGCCGCAATATGCATCCAGCACAAGCTCCTTGCCGCTTAAGCCGGCATAGGATATCGCCGTATTGTACAGTATCTCTGTCTGCACCGGATTCACCTGATAGAATGAGCCCGGCGATATCATGAATTCCACGCCGCACAGCTTGTCCGTGATAAAGCCCGGTCCGTAGAGCGTGATGTTACGCTCACCGAGCACCATACTGGTGTCCTTGTCGTTTACGTTCAGTACCACAGTGGTAATCTCAGGATGTACCGCCCGCAGTGCCTTAACGAAATTATTCTTGGACGGCAGTATTGGAGAGGTTAATACCAGGACGACCATCACTTGTCCGCTGATGCGTCCCGTTCTTACCATGACATGGCGCAGCAACCCGAATCCGCTCTGTTCACTGTAGGTTGTAATCTTGAACGACTTTAACAGACTACGGATGGTCACAATAATGCGGTCCGCCAGCTCATTTTCGAGGAAACAACTGTCTGTCTTTATGATATTATGGCTTGCCTCTTCGTAAATACCGGAGATATAGTTTCCGTTACGGTCACGACCGAACGCCGCATTTACCTTGTTGCGATAATGATACGGTTCGGTCATCCCGATAATCGGCTCCGGCTGCACGTAATCCTTCAGCAATGTTTCCAGCTTCTCCTGCTTCTCCATCAACTGCTTGCTGTATGGCACATCGATGAAGTCACAGCCACCGCAAAGATGACTGACAGGACACTTGGAATTGCGGTTGAATTGCTTTTTCGCAGATTTCCCGCCTGCCATTCCTGCTCTTCCCGGCTTCTTCTCCTGCTTCTTCCCATCCGCCTTTCCCTGAACCTTCTTACTCTTCCAATTATCCTTCATCTTTGCCATATCTCTCAAACCTTTCCGGCATCCATACTTCTAAATATACAACCCACAAAAACAAATCCTTTGCAGAAACAACATTTATCGTAACCACATACATAGCTCCGGCACATTTGCACGCTTAAATCAATTATACACGATGTATCTGCTTTCTCCAATAGAAAAATCCCCTTGAGTTTCTGCACCCCTTCAACTGCTGAAAAACGAGGGGATTTGGCACAGCAATATCACATAATGCACTGTCACTTTCACCAGTGTGTAGTGTGAAAAATAAATTTTTCACACGGTGATATGCTTGCCAAATCCCCGTATTATCTCATGTACTGCAGAAACTCACTTACTCCGCCTTACCGGTACGGATAAAGTCGCACACTCTCGCGCTTTCCTTACCGTCAAAACCTTCAAAACGAATCCATACGGCAGTGAGCTCCCTGCCCTCGTAGTTCACCTGCCCGCGGTTACGATTTACTTCATCAAGCGGCATCTTAAGATACAGCGTGTAAGTATCCTCCTCACCCTCATACTGCAGATACTCATGGTACAGGCACATGCAGCCCAGATAAATCATCAGCGGCTTGCCGTTGTCATCCTTGCGCAGGGTAATCTGCAGATACGTGTCATCCTCGGTATTTACTACCATGCGATAGGAGAACGAACCTCCTGCCTTTGCATAACGGTAGGTACCGTCCGAAGTCACTGCTATCGTGTCACGCTCACGCATCGCATGCAGTTCATCGTTCTCATACTGTCCGTAGCCCGGCTGTACGGTGTCAAGCACCTGGAACTTGAAGCCCTCTTCCTTCTCTGCCATCTTCAGGCTCTCCTCGAAGCTCACAAAATACCAGTACAGACCATAACGCTCCTTATGCTGTGCATAATGCGGTACAAATACCAGCTCCTTGTTGGTTCCCTTCAAAGTGAAGCGCAGTTCATCCGCATCCTTTTCCATATAGTCTGCAATGTTTTCAATATAGTCTTCCACATCGCCGAGTTCCTTCTCAATCGTCAGAATCTCGGTATCCACCTGCTTCTCGCCCGGCACGGTAACAAACATACCGGTCGTGGTCGTCCACATCTTATCTGTTCCGAGCAGTGCGCTCAATACAATTGGACCGTAACGGAAAGCAAATACATTGTCTGCATCCGGAAGTGCCACCGCAGTAACCGTCATATGGAAGCCTACTTCCACTACGTCACCGTCACTCAAGCTTTCTACTACCATATATCCGTCACGCGTTTCCGTCTCAACATATGCTCCGTTCTTGCGTATACACGGCACAGCAGTCTCCCAGGACGGAATCCGCACTGCAAGCTTCAGGCCTGTTGCATTTCCCTTTACCGTAAACTTGGTATCGTTGCCTGCAAGCTATTCCGACTCCTGTACAATCGTCACACCGCGCTCCGGCAAGTCCAGCTCAGAGCTTACAAACAATGCCGCATACACGGTATCCTCATCCACATAATAGTAGTTGCTGCCAAGCTTCGTGAAGTTCTCCATACCACTGCCGGTACAGCACCAGAACTTGTCGAACTTCTCACCGTATACCTTAAAGTATCCCGTCGCCATCGGCTGGAAATAGGTTGTCATACCGGTCGCAGGATTCTGGGAGGACAGAATCGTATTGATGTATGCATTCTCGTAATACTCTGCATACTTTGCATTTCCGGTGATACAGTACAGCTGCGAAGACATCTTCAGCATGTTGTAGGTGTTACAGGTCTCACAGTTACAGCTGGTACGCTCCTTGTCCAGACGGTAATCCAGACCAAAATGCTCCCATTCACTATTACCGCCGGTTAC
>JAZSIB010000058.1:0-2833 GCA_045533585.1 Lachnospiraceae bacterium
AGGCTTGCTTCCGCCAATTCCTATCTGGACTTTGTAAAGGGAGCAGTTCTCAAAAGCTTTGCAGAGAGAGCAGCGGACAGTCTGCAGCCGGACAATCCCGTGGCGCTGCCGGTGGTGACAACAGGACAGTCTGTCGTATGGCATTTTGTTCCCGTAAAGGCCGGAGATATCGGGATGGAAGAGGCGGTGGAACTGCTGGAGACAGAAGTTCGAAAAGAACGTCTTCTGAAGCTGATGGAACATCCGGTGGGACAGGAGAAGACGCAGTTTTATCAGGAATTACAGGACTGTATGCGTTTTTGCTATCCGTTCGAGAAGGCTACCGTAAGTCCGTTAAAAACTTCGGTTTCAGAATTAAAGAGAAGAATGCTGCAGGCAGAAGATGAGCAGGATGCTGCGCTTCCGGTCTGGTTGAAAAAAGCGGGAAAGCAGAATGCAGCAGGGCAGTCAGAAGGTATCAGCGGTGCAGAGAGAGGAAGCTTGTATCACAAGTTTCTGGAGCTGTTGCCCTTCGAGGAAGTAAGAACAGCACAAAGCTTGCAACAGTTTACAGAAGAACTGATAAACAGCGGAAGGATGACCAAAGAAGAGGCAGACTGCATCGAAGCGGATAATCTTCTGGCGTTTTTGGAGAGTGAACTGGCAGAACGTATCCGGGGTGCTGCATCAAAGAGGCGGCTGAAGAGAGAACAGCCATTTGTACTTGGCATTGAGACCGAAGGAAGCGGCGGAGATTATGAACTGATTCAGGGTATTATTGATTTGTACTTTGAAGAAGAGGACGGAATCGTGTTGCTGGATTATAAGACTGACCGGGTAGAGGAAGCTTCAGAGTTAGTAGAACGGTACCGGATTCAATTGGTGTATTATGCACAAGCAATCCGCAGGATTACCGGAAAACCGGTGAAGGAGATCTATCTTTATTCGCTGTATTTGTCTCAGACAATCCGCGTGGAATAATCTTCCACTCCGATGGCAATACTTTGAACGGAACGGACAGAAGGCGGCAGATGCCTTGGATAAACGTGTTCCGGAAAGGTATGGTAGGTAGAGTGAAGGATTGCAAGCAGAGCGGTGCGGGTGATGAGAAGCGAAAAAGCGGAAAGAAAAAAGGCGGTCCGGTGGATGTCAGCAAGATTAAACCGGAAGAAATGTTGAAGTACGAGATTGCAAAAGAACTTGGACTTTACGATAAAGTGATTGCAAACGGTTGGCGTTCGCTTACGGCTAAAGAGAGCGGACGCATCGGCGGTATCATGACAAGACGCAGAGCGGCTGAAAAGAAGCATGTGAGTATGCCGCAGGAAAACAGGGTGGAAAACGGATGAGGCCAATCCCTTCTTTTTGTGAAGGGATTCCCTCCATAAAGAAAATGGACGGATAAATAATTATGGAAAGGACGTGGAACTTGGTGGAAAAAGGGAAAAAAGAACGCTTATTATTTATCTATAATCCGGTAGCGGGAAAAGGAAAGATAAAGGCAAAATTGTCCGGAATTCTGGAGCAGTTTGCAAAAGCCGGATATGAATTGATTGTTCATCCGACGGACTCGGCAGGGGATGCCAGAAGAACGGCGCTCGAATATGCAAAGGAACACCGTTGCGACCGTATTGTGTGTGCCGGTGGAGATGGGACTTTTTCCGAGACAGCAGGAGGAGTTCTGCTGTCCGGGGAACGTGTCCCTTTAGGGTATGTGCCGGAGGGTACAACCAATGATTTCGCATATAGTCTGAAGCTGCCTGCGGATATGGGCAGGGCGGCGGAGCTGGCAGCGCATGGAAGCGGGATTCCCAATGATATCGGTACGATGAACGGCGAACCGTTTACTTATACTGCGTGCTTTGGGCTTTTTACCGAGGTGACCTACGAGACGCCGCAGAGTGTCAAGAACGCCATCGGCCGGACGGCGTATCTGATGAACGCTGCATCGAAGCTGATGAACATCAAGAGCTATCCGATGAAGGTGCAGGGGGAGCATTTCCTGATTGAAGATGAATTTATCTATGGTATGGTAGCAAATTCAAACTCGGTGGGTGGCTTCAAGGGAATCACCGGGCGTGATGTTGCACTCGATGATGGTTTTTTTGAGATGATTCTGATTAAAAAGCCGAAAAATCTTGTCGAGTTCAATGAGATTGTCAATGCACTGCTTGCAAATCATCTTGAAAACTGTGCCAATATCCGATATGAGAGAGTGAACAGGGTGACGATAAGCACAGAGCAGGAGCTTCCGTGGAATCTGGACGGGGAATTCGGTGGTAATTTCAAAACTGCTGAAATTGTTATCCACAAGCAGAAAATCGACTATGTGACGGCAGTTTTGAATCCGGGAAATCCGTTGCTATAAGTGATAGAAATTGTGTGATTTTGGATCGGATTTGAATGTTGGTAAAATTGTGTGAAGATTTGAAGAATCGGTTGACATAAAAATACGAAATTGTTATAGTAAAGAGTGGTAATTAATGCAATGAAAATACGTCCTTGTGCTGCAGGACGTTTCAGTGAAATATACATAAGGCCAGCACAGAAAGAGGAGAACTATATGTTATATATCGGTGTAGATTTAGGAACTTCGTCCGTTAAGTTGCTGCTGATGGATGAGACAGGTGACATTAAGGCAGTGGTATCCAGAGAGTATCCGCTGTATCTCGCGAAGCCGGTGCGGTCAGAGCAGAAGCCGGAAGACTGGTACAGCAACCTCGTAGAGGGTATCCATGAGTTAATGGAGGGACAGGACGCATCTCAGGTAGAAGGCATCAGCTTCGGCGGACAGATGCACGGTCTTGTTATTTTGGATGAGAACGACAACGTACTCCGTCCGGCAATTCTGTGG
>JAZSIB010000018.1:0-6444 GCA_045533585.1 Lachnospiraceae bacterium
AATACATTGTCCACATACGGAAGTGCCACCGCAGTAACCGTCATATGGATGCGTAGTTCCAGTAGATCACCGTCACTCAAGCTTTCTACTACCATATATCCATCACGCGTTTCCGTCTCAACATATGCTCCGTTCTTGCGTACACACGGCACGGCAGTCTCCCAGGACGGAATCCGCACAGCAAGCTTCAGACCTTCTGCATTTCCCTTTACCGTAAATTTGGTGTCCCCGCCTGCAAGCACTTCCGACTCCTGTACAATCGTCACACCGCGCTCCGGCAAGTCCAGTTCAGAGCTTACGAACAATGCCGCGTACACGGTATCTTCATCCACATAATAATAGTTGCTGCCAAGCTTCGTGAAATTCTCCATACCACTGCCGGTACAGCACCAGAACTTGTCGAATTTCTCGCCGTATACCTTAAAGTATCCCGTCGCCATCGGCTGGAAATAGGTTGTCATACCGGTTGCAGGATTCTGCGAGGACAGAATCGTATTGATGTATGCATTCTCGTAATACTCTGCATACTTTGCATTTCCGATGATACAGTACAGCTGTGAGGACATCTTCAGCATGTTGTAGGTGTTACAGGTCTCACAGTTACAGCTGGTACGCTCCTTGTCCAGACGATAATCCAGACCGAAATGCTCCCACTCACTGTTGCCGCCGGTTACATATGTATGACGCTCGATTACCATATCCCAAAACTTCTCTGCATAAGCAAGATACTTGGATGCATCAATTACTTCGCCCTTATCATCCTTGGTTCCGTGCATCTTGCAGTAACGGTTCAATGCACCCATGAACTTCGGAATCGTCGTGTTCGCATGCTTGTTGTTCAATACATTCTCACCATAGTCGTACACGCGCTCGAACAGTGCATCTTCGTCAAATGCATGTGCCGCCGCTGCATGCTCCCATTTTCCGGTCACGGAATACAGGTCGTACAGACAATCATTCATGCCGCCGTACTCAATGGAAAGTACCGTTGCATGTGTCTTATCATCCCAGGAAGAAGTACGACCGTAAGTCCAGTCGCCGAGCTTTGAAGCCACTTCCTTTGCAGGTTCATAGCCGGTCAGACGGTACACATCCACCAGACCCTGCATGATTTTGTGCATGGTATACCACGGCACCCATGCCTGTGTGATAATGTGGCACTCACCCTTCTCAATATGGTCAAACTGCTTTTCCACATTGCTCATATCCACGCTGTCTGCACCGAAGATATAACCGGGCTTGCCCTTACTGTTCTCCTGACATTCCTTCAAGCCGTCAATCAGGGTGGTAATCATCTGATACAAGCCATCCCGCTGCGCATCGCTGATATTGCCACCGGCATACCCTTGCGCGCAGGCGGTCAGGTAGTGTCCAAGTGTATGTCCACCTATCAGATATGACTCCCATCCCTTGTAGCGCACCGCACCACGCATATCAATGCCTGCGGTCTCGCGGAATCCCGCAAGCAGACGATCTGCATCGAACTCCAAAAGATACGCAATCTCCTTCTCCAGCGCATTGACACAATACGCATCTTTCAAACTGACCTGTTTCAGATTCACTGTGTTAAATTTTCGGTTCATCTTGCTTTCCATCCTCTCTATCCTCTCATATCCCTGCAAACTTAAAGATGAAATCTTTTCACAATCCTTTATTTTGCAGGCGCAACTTTTCCAACGAAATCATTTCGTTTTAACTCCGGTTCCGTCAAATACCGGAATAAAACTCTCTTCTGCCACGTCACCCTCTTGGATAAACGCATTTTCCACCCCGAGTGCAATGGCATAGTCAACCACCGCATCGTATTCACGCTCCGTCACCTTTCTTGCAAGCTCCGGATAATTCTTTGCTGTTTCGTTGTCAATCACCGGCGTATACTGGCTCATAATACTGATGTAAATGTCATCTCCATACGTCCGGTACAAATATTCGATGATTTTCTTCGAATCTGCCGTGTGTGTGGGAATCACCATATGCCGGACAATCACACCGCGCTTGATGAGCGCAATTTCCTCATCGCACACATCTGCTTGTGTATTCACATCCACTTCATCCTTCAGCGGCGCAAACACCGGTTTTCCTGCCTGCCGGTACATCTCCGCAATCGCTTCGCTTGCCACCGTAAAATAATCCGGTGCCGATGAATATCTTGCCGACAGCTCCGGCGAATAATACTTCAAGTCCGGCAGCCACACATCCACCAGTCCCTCCAGCCGTTTCAGGTTCTCGACCTTCTCATAACTTCCGGTGTTGTACACAACCGGTACCTGAAGTCCCTGACGCTTCGCACGTTCCAAAGAACGAATCACTGCATCCGTTTCGTGTGCCGGCGTTACCAGGTTGATGTTATGTGCTCCCTGTTCCTGCAGCTCGAGATAAATCTCTGCGAGGCGTTCCACGCTGACGATTGTTCCGACATCACCAAGCGCTATCTTCCGATTCTGACAATACACACAGCGCAGGGAACAGCCCGAGAAGAATACCGTCCCCGAACCATTGGTTCCCGAGATACAAGGCTCTTCCCAAAAGTGCAGTGCTGCCCGCGCAATCTTCGGTAGTGCACCTCCTTCGCAAAATCCGATTCCGCGTTCTCGGTCTGCTCCGCATTCCCGCGGGCAACCCATACATGGGTAATCCATACAATTGCGTATTCTATTTATCTCATACGTTTCGTTCATTTTATTCTTTCACTTGTTTCTCAATTTTCTTACACTCTGCTTTTCCATACTAATTATCGTTTCAGATTCGCCGCTCCAAAACCCAGCGGAAGCAGTTCTTCTAAAGTGTAAATCCAATAATCTTCTTCGGAGCGCGCCAGAATTACATAAAACTTATCCGCTTCACAGAATTCCATCATTACCTGACGGCAGACACCGCAGGGTGGGCACAATTCCGTAATCACGCCGTCCTTACCTCCGACAATCGCAATCGCTGCAAAGCTCGTAACGCCTTCGCTGACTGCCTTGAAAAAGGCCGTACGCTCCGCACAGTTCGTCGGCCCATACGCTGCATTTTCAATGTTACATCCGGTATATACCTTCGTATTCGTCGCCAACAATGCCGCACCCACCTTGAAGTTGGAATACGGTGTATAGGCAAGCTTCATGGCCTCCGTTGCCGCATGTATCAGCTTCCGACAGGTCAGGTCGCTGATTGCATCATTCATCGGCAGACGCTTATCCACAAGCGGCACCATCTCAGACGGTTTCCTGCAAGCAGGCAGGTTATCATTCTTTTGCATATTATCGCTCATACATGCACCTCCGGTCTATATCATAAATTATCTGTTTGTATTGATTATTTTACCGAATTTCATTATTCTCTCTCCGTATTGCGAACCTCAGACGCGTCGCAGCTCTATCCGCTTATCCTTCGCATGCCTTCCGCACCAACTCATACTCGGTATCCGTCAGCTCAAACAATTCTGCCATCTTCCAATCTAATCGTATGCGGATACGCTCTCTGGTCATGCTCAACTCATTCATTATCATTTCGTTCTGTGCATCACCTTTTTTCGCTTGTCGAATCTGCAGCTCCCGTTCATTTTCCTGCAGCAGTTCCACCAACTCGATAATTTCCTGCTGTTGTTCCTGCGTCGTCACCGGTATCGGGAATCCTTCGATATGCGCCCGCAACAGCTTCATGCTATGATTCACACACCTGTGCCAGAATTCAATCACACTCGAGTTAAACACTGCCATGATATAACGCATATCCATTCCCTCAACCGCAGGAATCACGATATTACAGCTGTTTAACGTCAACCTCTGTCTGTCATCATAGGCAAATATCGGCCGTTCTCCGACAAAGCGGTATAACAACTTTTCCGGTGCGCGATACAGTTCTGCCGGCGCAACCTGCTGATATCTTTCCGGTGCAAAACGGATATAGGAAGAGACTTCATTTATCCGAAAACGTTCGATATCGCTTCCGCGAAGAATTGTTTCACTCTCTGCTTCCCTTTGTTTCAGCAGATGCTTGGTATTATTCCCAGTTACAATGCCCAGAGCAAACCTTGCCTGTCCTTTCAATCTTACAATGCTTTCCATTGTGCTTAATTTTCGGAGTAAGGCAAACTCTTCTTCCGTTGCATCCAGAAGGAAACCATCCTCCGAGAAACGCGTTATACCGTTGTTTCGTTTCCCTGCCTTATCTACGCTTTCTCTTCTCTTGCAATTATCATGTACAGAAGTTTCTTCTGATATCGTAAACTGACGGTTTTCCGTAATAATCTCGATATCGTTCCCAGCCTTTTCTGATTCCGGCTTTCTTCTTTCCAGTGTTACGATCACACTCGGACACTGTACCTTATCAAACACTTCTCCAAGATACTCCACCCGCCTGATTGCGCTTTGTTCCAATATCAACGAGCGCACGATACGATGCGTCTTCACATGCAGCAGCGCTTCCGGCAATACAAAACAAATGCTCCCGCCCGGTCGCAGCACCTTCAGACTCTGCTCTACGAACAAATCTCCGGATTCCACCGACTTCTGCCCTGCCGTCTGAAACCGTCCTTTTAACAGCTCCTTTTCCTCCTGTGTGAACACCGACCCCCACGGCGGATTTCCAAGAATCAAATCCACGGTTTGCGGACTACCTTCCTTCAGAAAATCTCTCACTTGAAAGTGTTCCGTAAGCAATTTCTTATCAAAAATCCGATATCTTAGTGCCATGTTAATCCTTATGATGGCAATGGCAATCGGGTCAATATCGTACCCGTAGATTTGCTGCAACTTACATTCCTCCGGCAATTCCAACAAGATACTTCCCGTACCACATGCAGGATCAAGAATCGTCACATTTGGCACGCTGCAGCCTTCTAGTCTTGTTGTTTCACCAGCAACATTGCTCTGCCCGTACTCAAGAAATAATCCGTCTATCAACCGCTTTGCTATCATTTTGGGGGTATAATAAGAACCGCTTCTCTTTCGCTCCTTCAACTCGCGTAGGGAAAGATATAGTTCTCCGAGCAAATCCTCTTTATATACATACGCAAAAGGCACATCCGTCTTTCTGTATTTTTCCGCATCCTCACAGCCGGTATCGTGCTTCTCTAATTCCTCAATCAGCCATTGATAGCGACACAGCTCTTCCTGCGCAAAACGCGCTCTCAGCAACTGTTTTGCACAACCGGCCAATATCGCGCGCATTTTCTGTACTGTCAGCTCTGTTTCTTCCATTTCTGCCAACAGTATTTTTACCCGTTCAACATTTTCGGAGGATGAAGACAAATATTTATTTCGCTTTTGCATTTCTTCACTCTCCCATCGTCGATTTTGTCATTCCTTGCAAAACGCTCCGCTGCATCGCCCGCAAGTATCTGTACCTTGACCTTCCCATTCAATACTCATTTATATTTTATAGTATCACACTATGAAAAGCAACGAAATCCATAACATCCCGATTTGACTTTTTTCTGCTTCACCGCTATACTTAGGAACGGTTGATTTTAACATTTTTGTACCCTGTTAGTTTTTACAGAGAAGAGAGGAATCCATGATACTTTCCTGTCACAATATCAGCAAATCCTTTGGCGTTGAGAGTATTCTCGAAAACGTCAGCTTTTTAATAAACGAACACGAGAAGGCAGCCATCGTCGGCATCAACGGCGCAGGCAAATCCACCCTGCTCAAAATCATCATCGGAGAACTCTCCGCCGATGAGGGCGAGGTTATCTTTGCCAAGGGTACCACCTTCGGTTATCTTTCCCAGCATCAGGATCTTGTATCCGAGCGTTCCGTCTACGACGAGATGCTTTCCGTCAAGGCAGAACTCCTTCGCAAAGAACAGGCAATGCGTAAACTCGAGCAGGATATGAAGTCCGCCGAAGGGGATGCCTTAGAACAGATGCTGTCCTCCTATACCCGATTAACCCATGAATTCGAGCAGGAAGAGGGGTACGCATACCGAAGCAAAGTTGTCGGCGTCTTAAAGGGCCTCGGGTTTACCGAAGAAGACTTTGGCAAATGCATCGCCACTCTCTCCGGTGGTCAGAAGACCCGTCTGGCACTCGGACGTCTCTTACTCCTGAATCCTGACCTGATTCTGCTCGACGAGCCGATTAACCACCTTGATATGAATTCCATCGCATGGCTCGAGACCTATCTTCTCAACTACTCCGGTGCAGTTATCATCGTAGCGCATGACCGCTACTTTATGGACCGCATCGTCACCAAAGTCATCGAACTCGATAACAAGCAGGCGCGTATGTTCAACGGCAACTATTCCGAATACGCCGAGAAGAAAGAACAGCTTCGTGCCATCGAAATACAGCACTATCTGAATCAGCAACGCGAGATTAAGCATCAGGAAGAAGTTATTGCAAAGCTGCGTTCATTTAATCGAGAGAAGTCAATTAAGCGTGCAGAGTCCCGCGAGAAAATGCTTAACAAAATTGAAGAAGTCGGATCGTAGCCATGTCGTTCTGTGAGCCAAGGAGTT
>JAZSIB010000279.1:0-2529 GCA_045533585.1 Lachnospiraceae bacterium
GTCTTGTCCAGAATGAAGTTTCGGTTGTTTATGATCATATCAATGATCTCTGAGACTTCTTGTTCCAGCCGCATGTATTTGGTCGCTTGTCTTCGGGAAGCATCTACGCGAATCAGGGAATGAAAATTCATTACTTTAACGATTTTCTTCTCTTTCACTGTCTTACTCCCTTCCGTTAGTCAAACAAGCCGTCAAACATTCCCAGCATCTCCTGCTGTGTAAGGGGTGAAAACTTGTACTGTTTCAACAGGTTACGGACCTTCTTACCGGTCTCCATACGTTTCTTCAATTCCGGTCCCATCTCATCCATGTTGGCAAGTTCATAGATTTCACAGGATTCCAGATACGATAACAATTCTCTACGTACCGTCGCCCCTACCTTCTTCATGGTTGCTGTCTGCACTGCACCGCCCAAACGAGATACGGACAAACCGTAATCAATCGCCGGTTTGAAGCCTTTTTCGAAGTTTTTCTGGGACAACACAATCTGTCCATCCGTGATGGAGATTGCATTACTTGCTATGTACTCGGTGATATCACCGCCCTTGGTTTCAATAATCGGAAGAATCGTCACAGAACCACCGTTCTTATGCTGGCATCCATGTTCCAACAAGCTGGCATGTGTATAGAAGATATCCGAAGGATAGGCATCACGTCCCGGAACTTTACCGGTTAACAGAGCAATCTCTCGACAGACATCGGCATGTTTCTTCAAATCATCGATTACCACACAGACATCAATCGCATACTTCATCATAATATACTCAGCGATTGCAACACCGACAAACGGCGTGTTACGCAGTACCGGCGGACATTCGTCATTGAACGCTGCCAGAATCAATGTGTTGTCCATGGCGCAAGGGATTGAATAGTGTATATAAACTTCCTTTACGTGTTTCTTGGTCTTGCGAACTGCAACATAGATGTAGAACATCTTCTCATCTTTTTGATTCACGATAGCATCCAGACATAGCTGGGTCTTACCGGTCTTCTTATCTCCCAGAATCAACTGACGCTGCCCGCGACCAATCGGATAAATCATATCAATACCGGTCACACCGGTCAGGAACGGCCGCTTCACTGCAGTACGATCCATAATCGGAATCGGTTTCGTCTCAATCGGAAGTTCTACCAGCTTATCATAATACTCTCCGCTCATCAGGTCTTTTCCGAACATATCCACAATATGTCCTACCGATTCCTCACAGAACAATCCGGTAAACTCTTCCTGCGTTCTGGTAACGGTGTCCCCAATGTACACTTCTCCGTTGGTCTTTACCAATGCCACACCGACGGAATTCCTGCGGATATCCGTAACATAGCCTTCCGCCTTGTCGCCAATTCTTACACGTTCAAAAAAACCGACACCGGACAACCCGTCTACTTCCAGAACATAACCTTCTGCCTTGGTTACTCTTCCGATCTCATACACGTTTTCTCCGTTTTGAATCGCTTTTACTTTTTTCTCAACCAGCTTATCAATCTGTTGACTCATCGCTATCCCATTCCTTTATCTGTATTCATTACCTAAGTTCCGAGCTGCGCACACCATAATCGTACAAATATCCCCCGTGCAACAGCTGAAAACCCTCTAACACTGCCTGATCCGCACACGGCTTTACGCGTCCGTCTTTGCTTTCGTCTACAACATCTTCCGTTCCTACAAAACAGTAGATGGTATCATCATACTCTGCCTGTTTGTTCTTCAGATAAGTATAGAACTTGGCACAATCAAAGATGCTGTCTTCCTCTTCTCTGTATTCGGAGAAGATTGTTTTCTCTTCTTCGTCCAAAATATCATCCAGTACCAGAAGCTGCTTTTCTTCTGACAGGCAGGTAATCTCGTACAAATTGTCGAACGACAATTTGTCCAAAATGTTGCATACCAGACGATAACGCACTCCAACAGACTCCTCCTGTGGCGGAATCTGTGTAATCACCTGCTCCTTCGACACAGGAAAACTCTCACGCAACTTACGATAGTCTTGGAAAAAGTCTTTCTTCTGCATCGGTTGCGCCTTCGGAACAAACGGAATTGCCAGATTCTCTTCCCGATCCGGCAGAGAATCAGCACCTGCAACCGTAGACACTGTCATTGTCTCCTGCTGCCCTGTACCATCCTGCATCTGCTCGTTATACTGTTTAATATAGCGGAAAACTTCTTTTTTCATACGTTTCATAACGCCGTTTGCCAACGCATCTACTACGATGAACACAGCTCCGCAGGCAAGCAACGATACAATCAACGTTATTATCATCATTCCGGTCATTATGTTTCCCTCTGTTGTCTATTAGTATCAGAACTGAATAATCAACGGATTAAAGTAAAGAAGCAGGAATACCAGTCCAAACAGCAACAGTAATAATACAGCGATTACAATTGCGATTACCATGACAGACTGTACAATATCTGCTTTTGTTTCCGGGTTACGTCCTACTGCTTCTGCTACCTTAGAACCTAAGATACCAAGACCGATGCCGGCGCCTAAGAAAGCAAGACCGATCATCCAGCCGATTGATGAAAGTGTT
>JAZSIB010000146.1:0-4381 GCA_045533585.1 Lachnospiraceae bacterium
CCGATGGATAATGACATCTTTGTAGCATTTTTAATCGGTGTGGTACTTTTGATTATCGGGATGGGGTTATTTACTCTGGGAGCAGAGAACTCGATGTCGAATATTGGTGAGCGTGTGGGTGCGGATATTGTGCGGAGCCGTAAGATGAGCCTGATTCTTATCGTGGCTTTTGTTATGGGCTTTGTGATTACGATATCGGAACCGGATTTGACGGTTCTTGCAACACAGATTCCTTCGATTCCGAATAATGTATTGATTTACTCGATTGGTATTGGTGTGGGTATTTTCCTTGCGTTTTCCCTGGTGCGTATTATTTTCCATATTAACCTGAAATGGGTGTTAATTGTTTGTTATGTTGCGGTGTTTGTTTTGGCAGTATTCATTCCGGAGGATTTTCTTGCGATAGCCTTTGATTCCGGTGGCGTTACGACCGGTCCGATGACGGTACCGTTTATCCTGGCACTTGGTTTTGGTGTGTCTTCGATTCGTAGTGATGAGTCGGGTAGTGACAGCTTCGGTCTGGTTGCATTGTCTTCGGTGGGACCGATTCTGACGGTTATGATATTGGGACTTGTGTATCCGGTTGACGCGTCTGCAGGTGGGGATACTAACTTTGTGACCTCGCCGGATACGGTGGGTGCGATGCAGATATTCCTGTATAATATCCCCGAGTATATGCTGGAGGTTGGGAAGGCCTTACTCCCCATCATCGTGTTGTTCTTTCTGTTCCAGATATTCCGGTTTAAGATGAATAAGCGAAATCTGATCAAGATATTGGTAGGTCTTGCATTTACTTATATTGGACTGGTGTTTTTCCTGACCGGTGTAAATGTTGGCTTCATGCCTGCGGGACGTTACTTAGGAACGACGCTTGGCAACATGGGCGAGCTGGCGGGTGGATTTTCACTGAAATGGATCAGTATCCCGGTGGCGATGGTGATTGGTTATTATATCGTTAAGGCGGAGCCTGCGGTGCACGTTATGACGAAGCAGGTAAATGAAGTAACGGCGGGTGCAATCTCGGATAAGATGCTTTTAAAGAGTCTGTCAATTGGTATGGCGGTGTCGCTCGGACTTGCAATGATTCGTGCGTTGACCGGTGTTCCGATTCTGTATTTTCTGGTACCGGGATACCTGATTGCAATTGTGTTGTCGTTTGTGGTGCCGGACATCTTCACGGCGATTGCATTTGACTCCGGTGGTGTTGCGTCGGGTCCGATGACGGCAACGTTCCTGCTCCCGTTTGCGATGGGTATCTGCGAGGCGGTTGGCGGCAATGTGATTACGGATGCGTTTGGTGTAGTTGCGATGGTTGCGATGACACCGTTGATTACGATACAGATTACGGGATTGGTATACTCGTACAAGAAGAAGTCCAAGGCACGTGTTGCTATCTATCATGATCTGCAGGCGATTGATAATGAGGAGATTGTGGTGCTGATGTAACAAGGAGGTGATACAGCGTGAGTCTGTTAAATATATTTATCAGTATTACGACCGGTGAATTCAGCGAGAAATGTCACGCGATGTACCGGGCGCACGGGCTGGAGGTGATGCTCAGTGCACTTGGCAAGGGTACGGCGGACAGTAAGCTGTTCGACTATTTAGGTCTTGAGACCAGTGATAAGCTGCTGCAGATGCTTCCGGTGACGGAAGAGAACGGAAGGGAACTTTTGAGAGAGTTTCGAAGAGCGGTGCATTATGAGAAACGTGGCAGCGGTATTGCATTTATCCTGCCGGTTAGCAGTGTTGGCGGTAAGACGATATTAGAATATATGATGGGTGGTCAGACGATGGACGGAGCATTGGATAATAAGAAGAATAAGCAGGGTGAGCAGAGCAGGAACAGAGGGAATGATAAGGCACAACAGCCGAAGACGTTTCGTTTTGATCTGCTGATTGCAGTGTGTAATCAGGGATACGCAGAGGAAGTCATGCAGGCGGCGCGTAAGGCAGGAGCAGGCGGCGGCACGATCGTGCATGCGAAGGGAACAGCGAACCAGTACACGGAGAAGTTCTTCGGGATTACGCTCTCGGAAGAGAAGGAAATCGTGCTTATTGTAACAAGAAATACGGACCGCGACCGCATTATGGAGGCAATCAAGACGGAGGCGGGTGTTGCGAGCGACGCGCACACAATCATTTTCTCGTTGCCGGTCGAGAACGTCGCAGGTATTGCGAGCTACGAGTAATTATCTTGAGTTTTTGCAAAATGTAAAAACTCAAGATAATTTGATATGGTATTTCATAAGAACTTGTGATAGAATATTATCGGTTATCGGCATGTGTTTGCGAAAACAGGGTGTGAGAGGTCGATGTTCAACCAAAGGAGAAATGCACAGATGAAGTTATCGAAGAAAAACGGATTTATCTTATGGCTTGCAGTGGATACGGTATTGCTGATTGCGATTATCGTACTGGCTGTTTTGCTCGTAAAGGCGAAGTCAGGAAGCGAGCAGGCCGGCAATCAGAACACACCGACCGGTGCGATATCCGGAGATGTGAACGGAAACGGCGAACAGCAGGGCTCTTCCGGGACCAATGTAAGCAATACGGACCCGACTGCAACACCGACCGTGGCTCCGACGCCGACCACAACGGTGATTGGCTGGAACGAGCGCGAGGACGGAAGACAGTATGTGGATGCGGACAACAATCTGCTGATGTCTACGAAGAAGACGATAGACGGTCAGACATATTTCTTTGATGAGAAGGGATATGTGAGAACCGGTTGGTATAATGCAGACGGATTCAGTTATTATCTGGCTGAAGACGGTGCGATGGTAGCTGATACGGTTACGGTAATTGATGGTGTGGAGCAGGTATTTGATGCAGAAGGCAAGTGGCTCGGCACGGCAGCAGAGATTGCAGCTAAAGCAACACCGACCCCGACTCCGCCGCAGCTTCCGGAGGAAGTACCGGTAATCAATAACGACAAGTATGCGCAGTTCGATACAAAGGTTGAGGGCTGGTGGTTCGAGCGTAAGACGGATCATTCGCCGTCCAGTGCGTACGGATATGATACGAAGTACAAATTTGAAGAGAACGGTACATACTTCATCAATAAGGATGTAGCAGAGGGGGATAAGGTAATCTACCTGACCTTTGACTGCGGTTATGAGAACGGATATACGGCTTCGATTCTGGATACTCTGAAGAAACACAATGCGAAGGGTGTGTTCTTTGTAACACAGTCCTATATTAGGGATGCGAAAGACCTGGTAATCCGGATGAAGGAAGAGGGTCATCTGGTCGGCAATCATACCATAACCCATCCGAATCTGGCGAAGTGTTCGACCGAGAAGGTGGTAGAGGAGCTGACCGGTTGTGCAAACTTTATGAAGGAGAAGACCGGTTACAGCATGGATCCGTTCATGCGTCCGCCGGAGGGAGCTTACAGTGAGAAGTCCCTGCAGATTACCGGAGACCTCGGATACAAGACCATCCTGTGGAGTATGGCTTACCTTGATTGGGATACGGCAAACCAGCCGGGTAAGGATTATGTTGTGAACCACTTCACGAAGTACCATCACAACGGAGCAATTCCGCTGATTCACGTGGTATCGGAGTCCAACATGCAGGCACTGGATGATGTGCTGACCATGCTGGAGAACGAGGGATACCGCTTCGGTTCGGTTGCGGAGTTAAAATGATTTGTGAATGCCGGGTGCAAGACAGACGGCTGGAAAAGTCGTGATTGAATCATAGCTTACGGGCAGTGAGCAAAAGAAAGAATGAGATTTACCGTGTAAAAAGAGAAACTATAACACGGAAAATAATAAAAAATCTTTAGGGGCAAACTTAAAAAAGTTATGTAACGATTTTTAAGCTAAGGAATTGTGTCGAGAACGTCACAGTTTTGAATGATGTACAACAGAAGATCACATTTGTGAGTGCCTGTTTTTCTTTGAAAGAAAGAATTCCTTCAGGAATTGCATTTCGAAGAATTAGCCCCCAAAATCCAAATCGTTCTCAGGAAATGGAGGATAATATGAGCAATATCGACAAAATGTCTGCTAACGCTATCCGCGTTCTCTCTGCAGACGCAATTCAGAAAGCAAAATCCGGTCATCCGGGACTTCCGCTCGGCGCAGCTGATGCAGCTTACGCTTTGTGGGCAAAAGAAATGAAGCACAATCCGGCTAACCCGGACTTGTTCAACCGTGACCGTTTCATCCTGTCCGTTGGAAATGGTTCCATGCTTCTGTACTCTCTGCTTCACCTGTTCGCATACGGTCTGACCAAGGAAGACCTGATGCAGTTCCGTCAGCTGGATTCCCTTACCCCGGGACATCCGGAATACAAGCACACCAAGGGTGTTGAAGCTACTACCGGCCCGCTTGGCGCAGGTATGGCTATGGCAGTTGGTATGGCTATGGCA
>JAZSIB010000079.1:0-2770 GCA_045533585.1 Lachnospiraceae bacterium
TCCGGACAGACCGATTCTGATTGACCGTTTCCTGCGTCATGCAACAGAAGTAGAGGCAGATGCAATCAGTGACGGTACAACCGCATTTGTTCCGGCAGTTATGGAGCACATCGAGCTTGCAGGTATCCACTCCGGTGACTCGGCTTGTATCCTGCCGTCCAAGCACATCTCTGAGAAGAATCTCAATACCATTAAGGAATACACCAGAAAGATCGCCGTCGAGATGAACGTACGCGGTCTGATGAATATGCAGTATGCAATCGAGGATGATAAGGTTTATGTAATCGAGGCAAACCCGAGAGCATCCCGTACCGTGCCGTTGGTATCTAAGGTATGTGATATCAATATGGTAAAGGTAGCAACCAAGATTATCACGATGGAACTGACCGGCGAACCGTCTCCGGTTCCGGAACTCAAAGAAAAGAAGTACAACCACTACGGTGTTAAGGAAGCGGTGTTCCCGTTCAATATGTTCCCGGAGGTTGACCCGTTGCTCGGACCGGAAATGCGTTCTACCGGTGAGGTGCTTGGCCTTGCATCCTCCTACGGCGAAGCATTCTACAAGGCACAGGAAGCAACCAAGTCGAAACTTCCGCTTGAAGGAACGGTTCTGTTCAGCGTAAATGCTTCCGATAAGCCGGAAGTAGTGGATATCGCAAAGATTTTTGAAGAGTGCGGATTCAAGATTGTGGCAACCGGAAGAACCTATGAGTTAATCCGAGATGCAGGTATCGCAGTAGAAAAGATCTTCAAGATTCAGGAAGGCCGTCCGAACATCGTAGACGCGATTATGAACGGTGAAATCCAGCTGATTATCAATACTCCGGTTGGTAAGGAAAGAGTGTTTGATGACAGCTACATCCGTAAGAATGCAATCAAGGCACATGTGCCGTATATGACGACCATGGCTGCTGCGAAGGCAACGGCGGAAGGTATCCGTAAGGTGAAGAAGCAGGGCGCTCTGGAAGTGAAGTCTCTGCAGGAACTGCACGGAATGAAGTAAGACAGTGGATACGGTTATTCGACCGGAATACTGTGACAAAGCAAAATAAGTGAGAGGAAGCAGCCTGCCCGTGAGGGTAGGCTGCTTTTTTACGTAATCATTTTTGAAAAAAACAATTAAAATGATGGGCAAAATATGTTTACAAACAGTTAAATCAATGGTTTAATAGAAGAAGGAGGTGTAACGATGGAACGAATGAGCTATGTAATACCGGATTATGTGACAGCGGAAGATATGAAGCAAATCAGAAAAAAACTGGATGTTACGCAGAAAGAACTGGCGGAGTTGATTCATTGCTCAAAATCTACGGTAGAACGTTGGGAGACGAGTGACGAGCCGATAACGGGACCGGTGGTATTTCTTTTGAAGCTTTTGGAAAAGCATCCGGAGTATGTAGAGGAAGTTCGTGTTCCGCAGAGAGTATATCCGTTGCGCCTGTGGTATATGCATAAGCAGGATGTATGCACCTTGATTGAAGTAGATGAGATTGGACAGAAGGTGCACATAAAGAATTACGCAGAGCATCTGATGTTCCGTGCCTTTGGCGTAAATGAAACTCCGGATTATAAGGATTATGAGGAGTTTTTGGAATCCCGTTGCTTTCCGCGTACCAGAGATAAGATGAAATTGATTCTGGAAGATTTGGAGTTACCGTTTTACGATCCATTCCTGATTATTGAAAAAACAGAGGGGCGGATGGCAGAGGATGATTTTTGGATTCGGATTGAGAGGTGAGTTCGCTTATGGTAGAACTGTTTGAGCAGGATGTTCACACGAATGATCGGCAGTCCTCGAAGGGCAATCAATTAAAATGGAAGAATGTCGGAACGTGGTACAAAGCGGATTATGCCGGTTATGAAGGACTGGCTGAGTATATGATATCGCATTTGTTGCAGAAGTCTACGCTGCGAAGCGAAGAATATGTGATATATGAACCGGAACAGATAAAGTATAAAGATAGCATATACAATGGAGTGAAAAGCGCTGACTTTGTACAGTCCGATTGGCAGATTATTACCTTGGAACGCTTATTCAAAAGCTTTTCCGGAGAGAGTTTGACTCAGGTAATCTATCGGATAAGGGAACCGAAAGAACGTCTGCGGTTTCTTGTAAATCAGATGGAACGGATTACCGGTCTGAAGAACTTCGGAATCTATATGAATAAGTTACTGACGATTGATGCCTTGTTTCTGAATGAGGATCGGCATATGCATAATATTGCCGTTTTGATGAATGGAGAAGGGGCCTTCCGGTATTGCCCGATTTTTGATCAGGGAGCGGGATTGTTGTCAGATACATCTATGGATTATCCAATGAACGGAGATACGGTGTCGTATATTAAAACAGTGCATGCGAAGAGCTTCTGTAAAGACTTTGACGAGCAACTGGATGCTTCGGAGGAGCTGTATGGGAGACAGTTGCAGTTTTACTTTTCGAGGGATGAGGTAAGGGCGTTGTTAGATAAGGCGGTTATTTATCCGGAGAATATGAGGAAAAGAGTGGAAGAAGTGATTTTTCTGCAGATGAAGAAATATGAGTATTTGTTTTTGCATACGTCTTCCTAAGTGTTCAGCGAATGAAAAGGTAAAGTTTATTTTCAAAGAAAGGTTGTTATCTTTATGATAAACTGAATTGTAATCCGAAATTCCATACCATCGATTTCGGATAGTCCTTAATAAGTAAAATATAGTGCTGAAGAGAAAGGTATGGAATTTCTCTTACAGATTTGAGAGATCAGTTTGGAGGCTGGTCTCTTTTCTGTTATCC
>JAZSIB010000291.1:0-8404 GCA_045533585.1 Lachnospiraceae bacterium
GGTGATATCAGCAATGGTCTGACTTATATCTCAGCCATCAGTACGATACAGAGTCTGGAGATATGGGTCGTTGCCAATCCGGGCGCAGATAAGCCGCTGAATCCCCACCTGACCAGTGTGGATTTATCCGGGGTGGAGCTGTCGGAGGGACAGCTTGAGGTAATCAGCGAGGCGTTTCGCGGAAAAGATACAGACCGGATCTATTATAGTGAGATTCATGCCTATACGGTGCTTTCGGTAGGGACTCCCATTATGAACAGCCGCGGCGAGGCATGTGGTGCCGTAATTCTGAATACAGAGATGGCGAGTATTGACAGAGGTGTAAACAATATTCTCAGAATGATCGTTATGAGTGTAATGATAGCACTTGCTTTGTCGTTCATAGTTGCAATCTGGTTTGCAAGACAGCTGACGATACCGTTTAGCCGTATGCGCAGTATGGCGTTGAAGCTCGCAGACGGGAATTATGAGGTCAGAACCGGCATCGAACGTAAGGATGAGGTCGGTGACCTGGCAAGAACCTTGGATTTCCTTACTGACAAGCTGAAGGAAAACGAGATAGAGCGCGAGAATCTGGAGCATATGCGTATGGATTTCTTTGCAAATGTATCACATGAGCTTCGGACTCCGATTACGGTAGTGCGTGCCTATACGGAGAGTCTGGTGGATAAGATTGTAACCGATCCGGAACAGGTAGAGCAGTATTATGAGCGTATGCTGTCAGAGTGTACGGGTATGGAGCGTCTGGTAGGTGATCTGTTGACCTTGTCCAAGATGCAGAACCCGGATTTTGTAATTGAAAAAGAACCGGTAGACCTGATTCAGGTGTTCCGTGATCTGATTCGCGCGGCAACTAAGATAGCGGAGGAAAAGTCCGTTGTGATTAAGTTCGAATGTAATTGTGATATCTGTCTGATGAACGGCGATTACGGTCGCCTACGTCAGATGTTTCTGGTAATACTGGATAATGCAGTCAAGTTCTCCAACGAGGGCGGCGAGGTTGTAGTCAGAATCACGAAGGAAGACAAGCTGAGCATCAGTATCCGGGATAATGGTGTGGGAATAGCGCCGGAAGAACTTCCGTATGTATTTGACAAGTTTTACAAGTCGAAGCTGCGTCAAAACGCCAAGGGCTCGGGTCTTGGGCTGGCGATTGCAAAGCAGATTGCACTGAAACATGACGGAACGATACAGATTAACAGTGAACCGGCGAAGGGCACGGAATTTGTCTTTACTTTTGACTATTTGGATGAGGCAGATTTTACCTAAGAAAAAGATAAGAATTTATTGATATTATTTCGAAAAAGAAGTATACTGTGAATATATCCTGGGGTGTGCGAGATTCCCGTTATTTTGAACCTACAAATTTTCATTGGGATTCCGAATCCACAGGTCGATGTCATGCCTCTTTGTGTGGACGGCAGAAGCCTGTGTGAGGTTGCCCACCTAGCTTAGCTAGGACTCAAAGTGCGGGAGACGGCATCTTGGGATACTTTTTACGGCTACGGCGAATGGTCTGTAGCTGTTTTCATTTGCAGATGTGGAAAGGCGTGGGGAATGATATGCGGCATGGATTTGTAAAGGTGGCAGTAGGAACACCGTCGATACGTCTGGCGGACTGTGCGTACAATGCAGAGCGGATATTTGAGCTGGCCAAGAAGGCGGAAGCAGAGGAAGCAAAGCTCCTGGTGCTGCCGGAGCTGTGTGTGACCGGATATAGCTGTAAGGATTTGTTCTTGCAGGACAGTCTGATCCGTGCGGCTCAAAAAGTGTTGCTTACACTGGCAGAGCGCACTGCCGGGATGGACGTGCTGCTTATCGTAGGGGCGCCGTTGGAAAAGGACGGGAAGCTGTATAATGCTGCTGTTTGCATACAGGATGGCAGGATTTTGGCAGTTGCCGCCAAGACAAAGCTGCCGAATTACGGAGATTGTGTAGAATCGCGGTATTTTGTCGTTCCGCAGGAAGAAGATAAGCTGATAGAACTGGGTGGCAGAGAAGTACCGTTTGGAAACGGACTTTTGCTGTGTCCGGATGAGCTGCCCGGATTCCGGGTAGGGATAGAGATTTGTGAGGAATTATGGGTGCCGGATAACCCATCTGTCCGACTGGCACTTGCCGGAGCGACGGTAATCGCAAATCCTTCGGCAGGGTGTATGCTGGCGGGAAGACTGGCGGAACGCAGAGACAAGGTAAAGTCACAGTCCGGTCACTTAAAAGCAGCATATCTGTATGCCAACGCAGGTACGGGAGAGTCAAGTACGGATCTTGTGTATGCGGGGCAGGGGTATATCGCGGAGGCCGGAACGGTTTTGGCAGAGGGGATACCGTTTGTTTCGGATTATATCAGTACGGAGATTGATGTGGAACTGCTTTGCAGTCATCGCAAAAAGATGAGCTCATGGAATCCCAAAACAGACGGATGCAGAAAGGTACGGTATTCGTACCGTTCACTTGCAGGCAAAGAGTTGCCGGAGATTGCATTGAGCAGACGAATTCCGGCATCACCGTTTTTGCCGGAAAAAGAGGCACAGAAGCAGGAGTTTTGTGAGGAAGTGATTGCAATCCAGTGCGCAGGACTGAAGCACCGTCTGGAGCATATCGGTGCAAAAAAAGCAGTCATCGGAATATCAGGTGGTCTGGATTCGACGATGGCGGTTCTGGTGGCGGCACGTACTTTTGATTTGATGGGGCTGGAACGGAGCGGCATTGTGGCAGTAACCATGCCTTGCTTTGGTACGACGGACCGCACATACCGGAATGCACTTGTCCTGATGAAAGAACTGGGTGTGAGTGTACGCGAGATACGGATTAACGAAGCCGTGCTCACGCATTTTAATGATATCGGGCATGATATTAATATAAAAAATGCCGCCTATGAGAACGCACAGGCGCGCGAGAGAACGCAGATTCTGATGGATATTGCGAATGATGTCGGCGGTATCGTAATCGGAACGGGAGATTTGTCTGAGCTCGCACTTGGATGGGCGACTTATAATGGAGACCATATGTCCATGTATGGTGTGAATGCTTCGGTACCGAAGACGTTGATGCGTCATCTGGTTGAGGCATTTATCCGATCAAGTGAATCCGATACACTTGCAAAAACCTTACAGGATATTCTGGATACACCAATCAGTCCGGAGCTTCTGCCTCCCAGTGAGGGTGAGATCTCACAGAAGACAGAAGACCTTGTCGGACCGTATGAGCTTCATGATTTCTTTTTGTATTATGTAGTGAATCATGGATTCGCACCGTCAAAGATATTCCGCCTGGCGAAGGAGGCATTTGCCGGAGTTTTTGACGCAGACACGATTCTTTCGTGGCTTAAGGTATTCTACCGACGTTTCTTTTCACAGCAGTATAAGCGTTCCTGTCTTCCGGACGGGCCGAAGACGGGGGCGATAAGCCTGTCGCCGCGCGGCGACTGGCAGATGCCAAGCGATGCATACGCTGCAGCGTGGCTGAAGGAGTTGGAAGATATTTAGAAATCAAAATCTGTTACAGGGGATTCTTCCATCGGCAGCGTTGCTTTTTCCAGCATGCTGCCGATTGCTTCAATCAGCATCATCTGGGTGAATTTGCTGTCTTCACTGATGGTGACGGCATCGATGGCGATACCGCCCAGCAGTTGTTCCGATACAGCATGCAGGGAGGGCTCGATGAGCGGGTACATAGAGAGGATTTCATCATCGAGATTTGTGATGTTGACGGATTTAATGCAGTCGCGGTCTACTGCCAGTTCAAGGTGAAGGGTATATTCACTTAATTGGATGTCGCTGCTATAAAGTCCGGGCATATACCGGGCATTTTCTAAGGAAGGGTTATTATCGTTGTCGTCTTTTGTGAAAAGACTCACAATAAGAACCACTGCGATTGCGATGATGATAAGAACCGCAGACAGGAGAAGCTGGCGGCGTTTTAGGATAACGATTTTTTTCGACATAGGTTTGGCTCCCGTAGGATTTGTTACATCTTATGCTGCGCCGGCAGAATTATGACTGTGGAGTGGCGGTGTTTGTAACGGGAAAACAGGAGGGGACATGTTACAGTTTGTGGTAGGAAGTTCCGGTGCCGGAAAATCCACATTTGTTTTTGACAGGATAATAAAAGAGTCGCAGGAACAGCCGGATAAGAATTATCTGGTAATCGTTCCGGAACAGTTTACGCTCCAGACTCAGAAAGAGCTGGTGATGCGACACCCCTGCAAGGGCATCATGAACATTGATGTCTTAAGTTTTCTGCGCCTTGCTTTTCGTGTTTTTGAAGAATTGGGGACTGCACAGAGCATGGTACTTGAGGATATGGGGAAAAGCCTGATCGTGAAGAAGGTTCTGCTGGAGAGAAAGTCGGAGCTGCAGTATTTTTCCGGCAATGTGAACCGTCAGGGTTTTGCCGAGGAGATGAAGTCGGTTCTGTCCGAGCTATTGCAGTATGGCATCGGAGAAGAAGAGCTGGAGGAGATGGAACAGGCAGCAAAAGAAAGTACGATTCCGGCACTTGGCAGAAAAATGCACGATGTTGCACTGATATACCGTGCATTTCAGGAGTTTTTGAAGGATCGTTTTACCACAACGGAGGGGATTTTTGACCTTCTGGCGGATGAGATTGCAAAGTCTGCCGTGGTGCGGGGAGCAGTGGTGGTTTTGGATGGATTTACCGGATTTACACCATCCCAGTATCAGCTTCTGCGGGCATTGTTGCGTTATGCCGGGACGGTATATGTAACGGTGACCATGGACAAGGCAGATGCAGACAGAGTGATTCGAAAAGAAACGTATGGAAAACATCGTCTCTTCTATACCGGATATAAGACGATGGAGACGCTTCGAAGGCTTGCGGATGAGGCAGGGTGTGAGACGGCAGAGGATATACTGTTGCCAATAGAAACGGAGCATGTTCCGTTTCGTTTTCAGAGTTCGCCGGCACTGGCGCATCTGGAACGGCATCTGTTCCGATATCCGAATCAACCGTTCGTTGAGGAACAAAAAGAACTCGTGCTTTGGGATTATGCTACGCAGAAGGACGAGGTGCTGGGTACGGTCTGTGAGATAAAGCGTCTTGTGATGCAGGGGATGCGGTATCGCGAGATCGCAGTGGTAACCGGAGATGTCGCAGGATACGGGGATCTGCTGATGCGTTATTTTGATGAGGCGGGGATACCGGGATTTACGGATAGAAAACGAAGCATTCTGGGGAATCCGCTGGTGGAGCTGTTGCGTGCTCTGCTGGAGCTATCGGAGGGGAATTTCTCTTATGACCAGATGTTCCGCTGGATAAAATGTGCACTCTCGGGAGTCGCAGAAGATGACAGCGATGTACTGGAAAATTATGTTCTTGCCTATGGAATCCGTGGGAAATCCATGTGGGAAAAAGAGTGGACCAGACTGCCCGGTTCCGGAACACGCAGGAACGGTGAGCAGGAGCTCGCACGGAAAAAAGAACAGCTGAAAGCGATAAATAAAGTCCGGCTTCAGGTAGTAGAGACACTGAAACCGGTACTTGGTGTGCTTAGGGATAAGGAGACAACAACGCAGGAAAGAGTTGCAGCACTGAGAACGTATCTGGAAGAGAACCGGATCGAGGAACGGCTGGAGCAGATGCGTATGGAGCTTGCCGGGGACGGAGAGAAGAAGGAC
Source organism: Lachnospiraceae bacterium (assembly GCA_045533585.1). Classification (GTDB taxonomy): domain Bacteria; phylum Bacillota; class Clostridia; order Lachnospirales; family Lachnospiraceae; genus SZUA-448. The sequence continues at coordinate 5,640 of JAZSIB010000291.1, forward strand.
CGCATAAGCCGGATTCTGGAAAAGGAATACGAGCAGGTGTTCCGTCTGGTAGAGGATATTTTTTCACGCATAGAGGAGCTTTTGGCAAAAGACAGACTTTCGGTAAAGGAGTTCCGTGAGATTCTGGAGACCGGATTTTCAGAGGCGAAGGTCGGATTGGTGCCACCGGGACGGGATCAGGTGGTAGTCGGAGATATCGAACGAACTCGTTTACAGGACATCAAGGTGCTGTTTTTTCTCGGTGTGAATGAGGGCGTTGTTCCGCTGTCACGGGACAGTGGCGGGATTCTGTCGGATAGCGACAGAGAGTATTTTCTTGACTGTCAGATCGAGCTTGCGCCTACGGTTCGACAGTTGATTTATACAGCGGAATATTATCTGTATCTGAATCTGACCAAGCCTTCACAGAGACTGTATGTGAGCTATGTGGATAAGGATGCAGAAGGAGGCGAACGAAGACCGTCGTATCTGATCGGTAAGCTGACGGGGCTTTTTACAAAGCTCAAGGCAGAGAATCCGGCAGAGCGGCAGGACGCTTTTTCCATGCTGGGAGCAGATGGCGGAAAAAGTACGTTGATTGCATCACTGAGAAACTATCGGGCAGGCGGGGAGGAAGACGGCCTTACGGATTTGATACGGCTAATGCAGGAACAAGGTGTGGATGTGGCTGCGCTGGCAACAACGGTCTTCTATCAGGCGGCAGAACAGAGCCTGACAACGGAGCAGGTACAGCGGCTGTACGGAGAAGTGCTGAGAGGAAGCGTGACACGACTGGAACGATACGCGCAGTGTGCGATGGGCTTCTTTTTAGAGTACGGTATGAAGCTGGAGGAAAGAGAAGTGTACCGGCTTTCCATGCCGGAATTAGGCTCTATGTTCCATGAGGCATTGGAACGTTTTTCCAACAAGATAAAAGAGGACGGAAAGCAGTGGGCAGCGCTTACGGACGAGGAACAACAGTATTATGCAAAAGTGGCTACGGAGCAGGCAGTTGAGGAATATAAAAATGAGAAGCTTCAGGAGGACGATAAGCGTACTGCTTATATGATAGACCGCGTAAAGGCGACGGTACTGCGCACGGTAGCAACGATTCGGGAACAGTTGCAGTACACCTCTCTGGTGCCGGAACGTTTTGAGACGGATTTTGATTATCGCGCGGAGGGCTTGGCTTTCCACGGAAAGATTGACAGAATCGACTTGTATGAGGATGAGAAAAACTGTTATGTCAAGATTATGGATTACAAGTCCGGCAATACAAAGCTCGATCTGAACAAGCTGTATCATGGTCTGCAGATGCAGCTGGGGCTCTATCTGGATGCTGTGATTACAGAATTGGAGCAGGAAAAACCGGACAAGGCTATCGTGCCTGCGGCGATGCTGTACTATCATATTCTGAATCCGATTGTAGAGCGTTCGGACAATCCGGGCGAGGAGATTATGAAGGAACTGAAGCCGGACGGTTTGGTGAATATGGATGCGCAGGTACTGAAGCATCTGGATTTTGAGCTGATTCCCGAGGCGGAAGACAGTGCGGCAGCTTATGCAGCAGAGAGTGGACTGCAGGCGAAGGTAAATGCAAAATATCTTCCGGTCAGGACAAAGGCAGACGGAGCGCTTTATGCGTCAGACTCTTTGGCGACAGAAGAAAATATCACCCGTATGCGGGTACATCTGAAGGAGCTTGTGACGGAGTTTAAGGATGAGATTCAGAGAGGAAACGCAAAAGCGAATCCATATCGTTACAAGAAGGAAAGTGCCTGTGATTACTGTAAGTTCAAACAGGTCTGCAGTTTTGGCAGTCTGAACGGAAAAGAAGAGAGAAATCTACGCAAAACAGAGGCGGATAAGATATGGGAAACAATTGGACAGAAGAACAAAAACAAGTAATCTGTCATAGCGAAGGGGATTTGTTGGTTGCGGCAGCAGCCGGTTCGGGAAAAACGGCTGTGCTGGTAGAGCGTATTGTAACCATGCTGCAGGACAAGGAGCATCCGATTGATATTGACCGTATGCTGGTAGTAACCTTTACGAGGGCGGCAGCAGCCCAGATGCGGGAACGAATCGGAAACCGGATTGCGGCATTGCTTACCGAGAACCCGGACAATGAGCAGTTGCAGAGACAGCAACTGCTGTTGCATCATGCCCGGATTACGACGATTGACAGCTTCTGCATGCAGGTAGTACGAGAGTTTTTTCATACAATCAATCTTGATCCGGGATTTCGCATTGGGGATGAGGCAGAGATGAAGCTGCTGCAAAGCGATGTCCTGAAGGAAGTATTGGAGGAAAACTATGCGGCTGCAGGGGAGAATTTTTTGCGTTTTGTAGAGAGTTATGCACCGGGAAAAACAGATACTGTACTGGAAGAGTATGTGATGAAGCTGTATTTGTTTTCAGAGAGCTATGTGTGGCCGGATAAGTGGCTGGAGGAGCAGGCAGCGTCTTTTGTCTATGCGGGAGAAGAGGACTTTGCGGTAAGTCCACTACTGGAAGAGATTATGCAGGAAACAAACCGTCGGACCGCAGCGGCACTCGAAGATATCCGCAAGGCAGAAGAGCTCGTACTGGATTGCGGTCTGGAGGGGTATCGTGATACGGTACAGGCGGATCGGAAGTTCATGGAGAAGCTGGCAGGAAGAAAAGACTATGTGACATATTCGGAGTGTATCAGACCGTATAAGTTCGGGCAGATAGGACGTTGTAAAAAAGATGTGGACCCGGAAGCGCGGGAGCTGGCAAAGACGCTCAGGGATCGATGTAAGGAT
>JAZSIB010000245.1:0-5235 GCA_045533585.1 Lachnospiraceae bacterium
CCGGGTCCAGCCCTGCCACAGGCTCGTCCAACAGGAGAAGTTTACTCGTTGCACATAGTGCGCGTGCCAGTAACACACGCTGTTGCTGACCACCGGACAGCTCACGGTAACATTTTCCGGCGATATCCGCGATTTTCAGCAGCTCCATACTCTGCTGCGCGCGTTCCTTTTCTCTCTTCCCATAGAACGGACGCATTCCACAGGAATTCAAGACACCGGAGAGTACAATCTCCCTTACCGTTGCCGGGAAATCCCGCTGCACAATCGTCTGTTGCGGAAGATATCCAATTTCGGACGCCAGCAATCCTTCGCCCATCACGATACTGCCCTCCATCGGAGCCTTCAACTTCAAGAGTGCCTTAATCAAGGTACTCTTACCTGAGCCGTTCTCTCCTACGATGCAGAGATAATCGCCTTTTTTCACTTCAAAGTTCAGGTTTCGAACCACCGGTTTTCCTTCGTAACCGAGTGTCACACCCTTACATGCAATCTGTGCCATAACGCCATCCGTTCCGGCTAAGCCTGTCTTACTGTATTGATGCCAATACAGAGTTTATTATCTACTCTTTCGCATGGATTTGTCAAGAGGGGTGGCTACATAAGACGGGGATTTGGCGCAGCATATCATTCACACTGCTGAAAGAAAATACGGGGATTTGACTCAGCATGTCATTCACACACTGGTGAAAGCGACAGTTTTTGAAAATATGTGTCACTTTCGGACACAAGTGTCCGCCATTGCCACACATTTTCTGCAAACGGTCTTTTCAACAGTGCATTACATGATATTGCTGTGCCAAATCCCCTGTTACTTAAAACAGGGAAACATGAAACAAACAGAAAAAAGAGTAATTGCCAAGTCTTAAAATTTAACAATTACTCTTTTTCTTTCTTATCTTTACGATTCAACCATTGACTTTCCTGCGGACGTGTTTTATTGATTGTCACAACAACCGTTTGTCAATCGACATTCTCATTCAATCCAAGAGCTCTGATAATGTCCCAGTCTACGTCCTCCGGGAAGGTCGGCATTACCCAGCGTCTCTCACCGGGTTTTGGCATCTTCATCTTGAAAATACCAAAGCCTCCGTAGTAATCCCAGCTGGTGCGTGCGATACCGCGTTCCTCGAGCAGGGTTCTTACGATGGTATACCAGTTTACACGCTCCTCATGCTTTGCAAACGGAACAAAACAACCGAACTCGCCACAATAAACCGGTGCGTTACGCTCAATACTGAACTGTACGTACTGGTCAAAGAATTCCTCCACTGCTGCCACCGTGCCCTGTGCCGGATAATCCGCGAACTTCTGCTTCTCCTCTTCGGTCGGATTCTCCGGAAGCGGCGGCATCTTCTCGGCAGAATACGGGAATGGGATATTGATAACCCGCTCCATATGACACCACGATGCTCCCTGATGGGTGAAGGTATGCGGATCATAGAAATGGAAGGTGTAGATTACCTTGTCATCTTCAAAATCCGGCAGTGTTCTCATTGCCTTGAAGCTGTTCCAGTCTGCGCCCCCGGCAATGATATAATGCTGTTTATCAATACTGCGCACCAGCTTAAACAAACGCCCGATAATCTCGTTCCATACCGGTACTTCAATGCCGTGCGGCTCATTCATAAGTTCGTAAATGATATACTTGGAGGCATCCTTATAGCGTGCGGCCACCTGTGTCCAAATCGGATTCAGAACCTTTTCCACATCCACCGGAGTGAAGGACTCCGCGTGGGTTGCATTGTGAAAATCAAATATCACATACATCTCCAGCTCTTCAACCCAGCTTACCACATTATCAAGAATCCCGAAAATTTTCTCCGGAATCGTATAATCTTCAATCCCCTTGCAGATTGTTTCAAAGTGTATCGGAAGACGAATTACATCACATCCTAATTTCTTCGCATTGATAAAATCCTGCTTTGTAAAGTGATCCGGATTTATCTGATCTGCGGTCTTAAACTCCAGCCAGTTCGTAAAATTGACACCCTTTGTAAACGGTGCGGGGATTGCTTTTGCTGCCATAGTATCACCATTCCTTTCCTAAAAAAGAGAGTATTGTTCTGAATCAGACAATACCCTCTTCTCATATAAAAATCAATTAACTATACTACTGTTTTTTTGTTGCTTTTCATCCATTTACAAACTTATCAATCTATATCGGTAAAATCCATAGACTTACTGTTATTACTCTGGGACTACTTTTGTTATATGAACCCATGCATATTCATATTCGCCCGGAAAACGTTTCTTCTTCGCATCAGCAGCCTGTCGAACATAAATCACATTCGTTTCTTCGTATTTTATCGTTTTGTCGCTACCGTCTTTCATACATACGGTATACGTCTTTCCCACTTTATTGGACAAGTCCAGTATGCCGTTTGCCGGAAATTTCGTCCACTTATTATATTCTGTGGATGTATGCGCAGACTTGGCATCAGACCAGCCTAATATATACTCATATTCACCATATTCCACGCCTTTATCCTTAAAGAGATCTTTAAAGTCAATTACCAGTTTTGCTTTTATCTTTAAGTCACTGTCCGCCTCAGTACACTCTGCATATACACTATCCAGTGCCGGGTAATAAGCCGGCATATCAAACTCAATATAACTTACAGCAGACGGCAACTTTTTCGTCGTTGCAGCGGTCCGTACTTCAATTGCGACTTTTTCACCAGGAAAATAGTACGAACTCTTCATAGATTCATTAAGTACACTTACCATGTCCTTTAAATCTACTTTTGATACTTTTGCACTAGTCACATCATAAACATCAGCTCCCCAAACCTCGCTATACTTTGCTGCCTTATCATACTGAGGAATGGTACACCAATCATACCTCGACCCATAAGAATTTACCGCTCTTACCTGCATACCATTTTTAAGCGAAATGGTCGCTTTCGCATAATCAAACTTTACCGTCGGAGCTTTTGCAATCTTAGGCATCTTGATTTTTGCTTCCTTGGAAGGTCTGAAATACACATCATCTTCAAGGCTGGTGTCATACTGTCCATTGATTCTCACATAAAAGGTCCCTTGTGTACCTTTCAACAAATCCCACGTAAACTGATCAAATTTTTGACCTGATTTCCATGCGTTGTTCGTACTGCGCCTCCACTGATAGTAGTAACAATCCATTATATCTTTACTCTCCGTTACAACATCATCCGACGAGTCCATGCCTTTAATGGTAAGCTTATTAATTAGTTCTGAGATTCCGTATCCCTTATACTCCTCCACCCTATAATCCAATTCAACTTTTAACGACTTAATCTTCGCTTCAATCTCTACGATTTCTTCCGCTGCCGTTCCTTCCGGATCCGTAGTTAGTGCATAATACACACTTTTTGTATTGCTGGTTGCTGCAAAGTCAATAAACTGCCATCCGTTATCGTCCATAACCGTAGGCATCCATTTTCCCGCACTAAATCCCGTTCTCTGGTCTTCCTTTGCCACCTGGTAATACACAGGTAATCCACTGTCTATTTCAACCCACTCATCCTCATAATTTATTCTATAAATTATTTCATTCTCATAATCCGCAGAAGCGTTCACTGTTCCGGACATTATCACAGAACATATTACAGCAACAAAAAATAATACCAGTTTTCTCATACTGTCTCCTCCTAACAGTTTAATATGTATTATTCTAAAACAGTTTGTTTTATTTTTCAAGTAAAAAAAGACACCAGCCTCCACAATGCTCTGCTGTTGTCTTTTAACTTACTTCTTAACTATTCTGTTTACGCCCTTTTCATTCGGTGCCGGATATGGTTCTTTAACATCCGTTAATCCTAGCAAATAATCTACACTGCAATTAAAATACTGCGCAAGGCAAATCAAGGTTGCTGTTGGAATATCACGTTTGCCTATTTCATAATACGAATAAGCAACTTGCGAACAATTCAGATATTCCGCAACCTCCTTTTGCGATTTGTCTATATCTTCTCTAAGATTTCGTAAACGATCATATCTCATATACATCACCAAGTATATTATCTACGAAATCCGTTTAAACATTTTGTTCTAAAACAAATTGTTTTGCTATTTATTTTCCTTCAATGTAAAAGGAATGGTATAACCATTCCTTTTCATCAACGATTTTCACATCTTACAGCTTACATATATCCGCATCTGTAATCAGATGATACCCTGCTGCTTCGAGCGCTGCTTCGGCAGTCGCATTGTCCTCAACTCTGAGAACTACATACGCGTGCTTCTCGGTACGCGCCATGAATGCATACAGGTATTCCAGATTGATGCCTGCTTTATCCAGCACTTCCAATGCGCCGGTCAGCTTGCCCGGTGCATCGCCAATCTTTACACCGACTACTTCCGTCACTTTAATCAGATATCCTGCATCAGAAAGCGTCTTCTGCGCGGTCTCTTCATCATTTACAATCAGTCGGAGAATACCGAAGTCCTCCGTCTCCGCAATCGAAAGTGCACGGATATTTACCTGATTTGCTGCCAGTGCCTCGGTAATAGATACGATAGCACCCTGTCTGTTCTGAACAAAAATCGTTAACTGTCTGATTGCCATACAAAAGCCCTCCTTCTGAATATTATACTAACTTACGTTTATCTACTACACGTACTGCCTTTCCTTCACTTCGCGCGATGGTCTTCGGTGCTACCAAATGTACAGTCGGATTGATGCCGAGCATGGTCTTCATTGCATTGGCAAGGGACTTCTCCATCGTAAGGATCTCACTTACCTTATCGGTGAACTGCTCCGGATTCATCTCAACATTTACTTCGAAGGTATCGTTGTTGTTCACACGGTCAACTACAATCTGATAGTTCGGCTGGTAACCTTCGTTCAGAAGCACAGTCTCAATCTGGCTTGGGAATACATTAACACCACGGATAATCAACATGTCGTCCGTTCTTCCCATCGGCTTTGCCATCTTTACGAGGGTACGTCCGCAGGAACATTTCTTACGGGACAGTACACAGATGTCACGGGTACGGTAGCGCAGAAGCGGGAACGCTTCCTTATCGAGTGCGGTAAATACCAGCTCACCCTTCTCACCGTCCGGAAGTACTTCACCGGTATCCGGGTCGATGATTTCCGGATAGAAATGATCTTCGTTTACATGCATACCGGTCTGCTCCGAACATTCGAACGATACACCGGGACCGGAAGTCTCAGTCAGACCGTAAATGTCATATGCCTTGATACCAAGTGTTTCTTCAATGCCGCGGCGCATCTCTTCGGTCCACGGTTCC
>JAZSIB010000113.1:0-6017 GCA_045533585.1 Lachnospiraceae bacterium
TATCGATATAGTCTACCTGATCAAGGTCGGAGATGAGGCGGTCAGCGTACTCGGTAATCTTTAACATCCACTGGCTCTTAACCTTGCGGACAACCGGAGCGCCACAACGCTCGCAGCCACCATTTACAACTTCTTCGTTTGCAAGACCTACTTTAATAGCCGTAGAGCACTTAATCGGCATCTCGCTCTTGTATGCTAAGCCCTTCTTGAACAGCTGTAAGAAAATCCACTGGGTCCACTTGAAGTAATTCGGATCGGTGGTGTTAATCTCTCTGTCCCAATCGAAGGAGTAGCCGAGAGACTGTAACTGTTCTTTGAAACGTGCTACGTTGTTCTCGGTAACAAGCTTCGGATGAATGTGATTCTTGATTGCATAGTTCTCGGTCGGAAGTCCGAATGCATCCCAACCCATGGGATACAGTACATTATAACCCTGCATACGACGTTTTCTGGAAATGATGTCGAGAGCAGTGTACGGACGGGGATGACCTACGTGAAGTCCCTGACCCGAAGGATAAGGGAACTCTACCAGTGCGTAAAATTTAGGTTTGGAGTAATCGGTTCCGGTCTTAAATGCCTTCTCATCACTCCAAATTTTCTGCCATTTCTTTTCAATGGACTTGGGCTCGTACATCGTTGACATGAAGTCCTCCGTTCTGCCTTGCGGCGAATATTCTGATCTTTAATTACTTTGTTGTTTGTGGCACGCAGAGAATCAAAAAAGCCTCTTCATCTCCACATCCGGAGACGAAAAGGCTGACTTTCCGCGGTACCACACCGATTCAGCATAAATGCTGCGCTCTGTCTTCTGTAACGGGAAGTCCCGTGGATGCCTACTCTTCGTTCAGCTCCAAAGCTCCCGGGCGAGTTCGGCGGCGGTAATACTGTCTTGCACCTTCCGACAGCTCTCTGAAATACCGGGGACGCTTATTACTCCCGTTCTCTGCTTATAATTGTATAATATTGTTTGTATTTTATCACGGGAAACCGTAATGTCAAGTGTTTTCTGCTTAATACCACCAACCAAAGGAAGGGGCATTGCCTCGGAAATCGTCGTTCCGGCGTCGGTTGTTACCGGGAAGAGGGACGATGGGTGGTTGCTGAGCATCAATTGTGATGTCAATGGTCTGTACGGTTTCATTTCCTGCGCTGTCTTTCGCATAGAAGGTATAGCTTCCGTTGTTGCGGACAAGGAAGCTGGCAGACCCGTCGCGGTCAAGCTCAAAAGCAGTGCCTAAAGTGCCGCCTTTGAAATCTTCTGCTGTCAGAGTGCCGGAAGCATATGCTGTTCTTGCAAGATCGCCATTTACGTCGGTAACGGTGACTATCAGATAAGTACTTCCCATGTATGTGAGTGTCTTTATCTCAATGACAGGTGCGCTGTCAGAAGCGGTAGTGTCTGCAGGCTGTTTCGGAAGTGTTTCAATATCATATGCCATTGCTGCGCCTAAGTTCAACATACCACCGCTTGAAACCTTTCCCTGCAGGGAGTCAAGTTCTGTTGCTGTAGACAGAAGAATCTCTTTTACATCTGCAAGGCTAATCGAGTCGTAATGCGAGTAAAGCATGGCGGCAGCAGCAGATACCATGGGAGCAGACATGGAAGTACCGGTCATGTAACCATAACTGTTATCGGGTGTTGTACTGAGAATGTAAGCGCCGGGGGCAGCGATATCCACGCTTGAGGTGCCATAGTTAGAGCTGTAGTGCAGTGTGCCGTCATAGCTTAAGTTTGCAACAGAGATAATGTTATCTAAGTCATAGGAAGCCGGATAACACGGGGTGCGGTCTGTATTGGTTCCGTCATTCCCTGAAGCAATGACAAACAGCATGGAAGAATCGGCAATTGTCTGATACAGGGCACGGTCGTTGTCAGAACCGGCAAGACTTAGGTTACAGATGGAAGCGCCATTTGCCTCTGCATACCGGATGGCTTCAATAAGGGATGCCGTACTGCCGCTGCCGCTGATGCCGCCCAGCGCTTTTAAGGACATAATTTTTACGGAATCACTGTCTGTAATGCCGCTGATGCCCAGTTCATTCCCTGAATTTGCGGCAATCGTTCCTGCGCCGTGGGTACCGTGGCTGTCATCAGAGCTGCTGGTATAGATTCGGTTGTTGTTGCGATAGAAGTTCCAACCGTTGGTATCGTCAATATAGCCGTTTTTGTCATCGTCGACACCGTTTCCTGCAATCTCATCTTCATTTACCCAGAGAGCGCCGGCAAGGTCCTCGTGTGAAGCATCCACACCGGTATCAATCAGTGCAATGATTACATCACGGTTGCCGCCATTATAAAGCTTCCAAGCTGCTTCAGCGTTGATGTCAATACCGGCAACGGCAGATTTACCTGGTGTAGAAGTGACGGTGCGGTAGTAATTCATGCCGAAAAAATCATTAAAAAAACCGTCAAAAAAATCATCGAAATAATCATTATAATAGTCACCGAAAAAGTCGTTGAACAAATCACCCGGGATGCCCCACTGTTCCGAATCGGACGGAAAACTGAACGGGTTGTCATACACAGGGAAGCGGCTCTCTTCCTCCGGAGTAAAGCTGCCGTCGTTGGAAAGTGCCCACTGCTGTGCGCCAAGCGGGTCATTTACGGAAAGCGCTTCGGTCTCATAGGAGTAATTCGGCTGTGTAAACAGGACTGTTTCATCCTGTGCCAGAGCAGTAAGTCCGGCAGAAAGGGCTTCGTCGGATTCGTAAGTAATTACTGCAAAGCTGCCGTTGGTATAGTAGACAAATACTTCTCTGTTTATGTATTCGGAGAGCGCATGGACTTCAAAAGCATCTGCAAGCTCCTGAGTAGTTTGATTTGCATCTTCAGAGCCATATGCTGATGCTGCATATCCGGAAGGAACGCCAAGGAAAAGAAGCAGTGCCATGCAGAATGACAAAATACGATGTTTCATGGGGTGTACCTCCGTTATTTCTATGTAAAATATAAGGTTAAGATAACAGCAATATGTGTCAATTATTTGAAAAACGTTTGAATAAATGTGAAAAAGTTTTGTCCGGTACTTGTTTGATTTTTCCGTGCTTGTGCCGAAATAGATAATAGAAAACAAATGTAACAGGGATTGCTATGAGGCAGAGAAAAGCAAAACAGAAAAAACACCGTCACCTCGGATTGATTATCGGAGGTTCTTTGTTCTGCCTGTTAACACTTGGGCTGTTGGTCGGTTTCCTATATGCCAAGCCCTATCTGGATAAGCTGAACGAATACCGGAGCAGGGCAGTCGCGATTGCGCGGACTTCACGCGTGGAGGACTTCCGTGCACAGGAGACCAGTCTGGTATATGCGGCAGACGGAAGCCTGTTGTCGTCGCTGAAGGATGAAAAGGATGTGTATTATCTGGATTACAAGGACATTCCACAGGCAGCCATTGACTGCATGATTGTGACGGAAGACCGTAAGTTCTGGTCGCATCCGGGGTATGACCTGAAGGCAAATGCCGTTGCCGTGTATTCGTATCTGAAGAATCAGGGTGTATACCGCGGGGGTAGTACGATTACACAACAGCTGGCGCGGAACATCTACCTGACAAGGGAAGTAACTCTGGAGCGTAAAATCACGGAACTGTTTCTGGCAGCAGAGCTGGAGAAGCTGTATAGCAAGGAAGAAATATTGGAGTTTTACCTTAATAACATATATTTTGCAAACGGATACTATGGGTTGCAGGCAGCAGCCGTAGGGTACTTTAATAAAACGGCGTCGGCGCTGTCCTTATCAGAGACGGCATTTCTTTGCTCGATTCCGAATAATCCGACAAAATATGACCCGGTTGTGTCCTATGAGAATACGATGGAGCGCCGTGACCGCGTTCTGCTGCAGTTAAAGGACTGCGGCGAGATTACGGAAGCAGAGTATCTGGACGCAGTCAGTGAAGTGATAACACTGAATCGTCCGAAGAAGGAAAAGCAGGATTATGCAGAGACCTACAGCTATTACTGTGCAATCCGTACGCTGATGCAGGCGCGGGGCTTTGAGTTCCGAAATGAATTCGAGAGCGAAGAAGAGGAAGCGGAGTACGAAGAATTGTATTATGAGCTGTACTATGCAGTGCAGCGCAGTCTGTTTACGGAAGGCTATCGTATCTATACAGCGATTGACCCGAAGTTGCAGGAAGGATTGCAAGCAGCGTTAGACAATGAGCTGGCAGGCTTTACGGAGGTAAGCAAGGACGGTGTGTATGAACTGCAGGGCTCGGCGGCATGCATTGACAACGAGAGCGGCAGAGTGGTTGCTATCATCGGTGGCAGGACGCAAGAGTTTGCCGGTTATACCCTGAACCGTGCCTATCAATCCGCGCGGCAGGCAGGAAGTGCGATAAAGCCCCTTCTCATCTATACGCCGTGGTTCGAGCACGGGTTATTACCGGAAGATACGGTGCTGGACGAGTATTTTGAAGGCGGACCGAAAAACTCAGGCAATGCCTACTCCGGTGAGATTACGGTGCGGAGTGCCGTGGAGCAGTCCTCGAATACCGTAGCGTGGAAGAAGTTCCTGGAGCTTGGTATCGAGAACGGATTGCAGTATCTTTTGAACATGAACTTTTCCCGTATTGTGCCTACGGACTATGTGCCGGCGGTGTCGCTGGGCGGGTTTACTTATGGTGTCAGTGCGGTTGAGATGACGGCAGGATTTGCAACGCTGGCAAATGACGGCGTGTATCGGGAACCAAGCTGTATTGTGATGATTACAGATGCCGACGGGCGTGTGCTGGTCGGAGACGAGACCAAGAAGAAGCGTATCTATGCGGAAAATGCAGCGCGAATGATGACCGATGTGCTCGAAGGCGTTATGACGAAGGGTACCGGACGGAAGGTGCAGCTAGACAATGCCATCTCTGCCGGAAAGACCGGTACGGCAACGAACCGGAAGGATGGCTGGTTTGTCGGCTATACGACTTACTATACAACCGGTGTATGGGTTGGCTGTGATTACCCGAAGAAGGTGGATGACCTTGCAGGAAACACCTATCCCGGACGTATCTGGCAGACGTATATGGATAAGATACACGAAGGCCTTCCGTTGGTGGAGTTCGCAGGGTATTATGCGGAGCCGAAGGAGGAAGCAGATGAAGAAAGTGACGTACAGTACAATGCGTTTGGAGAGCCGATTGATTCGGAGACAGGATTGCCATACGGAGCTGTGATAGATCCGGAGAGCGGAGCGGTGTATGTGCCGGAGAGTGGGTCGGAGGATGAATTGGTTGAGGAAGATGGCGCAGGAGAAGATGAAATGTTAGCCGGTGAGGATGAACAAGGTGCCGAAAGTGAATCTTCAATGAATAACGGGGAGCAGGTTGCAGACGAATCTGATGCGGAACAAGAAAGCGGAGAGGCGCAAGAGATTGACTCAAACACAGATACCGTGTATGATACGGAAGACAGTCCGGTGAATGACTCGGAGCTGTCTTCAACGCCGACGCCTGACCCGCGGGATGCGTGGTTTGACAGTATGTATAATCAACATAATAACTAGAATGAGGTTATTTGTTTGGAGCGATACATATAGTCATTCGGATACGATAGGACTGCATCAAATGAAAAGACTCAAAACGGAGAAGAAAACATGATAATCGATACACATGCACATTATGATGATGAAGCATTTAACGAGGATAGAGAATCCCTGCTGTGTGGGATGAAAGAAGCAGGAATAGAGAAAATTGTGAATATCGGCGCAGACCTTGCTTCGACCAAGACGACGGTAGAGCTGGTGAAACAGTATGATTTTCTGTACGGTGCGGTGGGAGTGCATCCGTCGAACGTAAAGGAATTGAATGAAGAGAAATTTGCGTGGCTGTCAGAGCAATGCGCGCAGGAGCGCATCGTGATGGTCGGCGAGATCGGACTCGATTATTATTGGGATAAAGACAATAAAGAAGAGCAAATCTATTGGTTTCGCAGACAACTGCAGCTGGCGGCAGAGAAGGACCTGCCGGTATCCATCCACAGCCGGGATGCGGCGCAGGATACCTACGATGTTCTGAAGGAAGAAGTTG
>JAZSIB010000024.1:0-2835 GCA_045533585.1 Lachnospiraceae bacterium
TATATCTGTCCGAACACCGTATGATGTCCGTGCAGCCACGGCGCACCACCGTAAGTCAGATATTCGTTCAAGACCGCATCCGGCATCTCCGTCTTGAAGCCTGCCTTCATATACTCCTGTAAGGTGTACCCCTTATACTCCACAAGCTCCTTCAGATTCAGTACCGATGCTGCATCTGCCTGCACCAGGAAGAACTGGCTCTCGTTCGTATCCGCACCCGCATTTGCCATGCACAGCGCTCCTCGGAACGGCTCCAGCTCCGGCACAATCTCATCTTCGAACGGCTTTCCGTAGATACTTTCCCCACCGTAACCCGTACCTTCCGGGTCACCACCCTGTAGCATAAAGTCATCAATCACACGATGCAACAAGGTGTTATCATAATATCCTTCCCTTGCATGTGTCAGGAAATTCTCTACTGCCTTCGGTGCCTTGGCAGGGAAAAAACGTACAAAGATAGAACCATAGCCTGCTACCATAATCTCAGCCACTGTCTCTCCCGGAACCACCTGAGCAAATTGGAGCTTCTTCTGTGCCATCGGTGACAGACAGGGTTCTCCTTCCCAATCTTCAATTACAATCGGTGTCGGAGACGGACCAACATCTTCCTTGCCTGATTCACCCTGCTTTCCGCATGCGGCAAGGCTTGCACATAGTAAAGCTGTTACAAACAAACACATAACTCTTTTTTTAATGAATACTCTTTTCATCATCTTCTTCCAATCTTTTCAATATATTGAAGTATAGTATAAACAATTTTCACTTCAACATCAACTAAAACCATAAATCCTGTTCTTCCATACAAATAAGAGGCTGTAACATCACTGAGTCACAGCCCCACAAAAAATTCAATTAAACAGGTCACTATGAGTACCTGTACGCACAAGAACCAGAATCAACTCATCTTCTCGCACTTCGTATACCAACAACCAATCCGGGTTAATATGACACTCTCTGAATCCTTTGTAGTTCCCCGTGAGTTCATGGTCTCTATACTTTGGTGGTAAACTCTCCTGCTTTATCAAATAACTTAGCACATTCCGGAAGTCTTCTTCACGACATCCGCGTTTCATCATCCTTTTATAATCTCGCTTAAAACGAGTAGAATATTCAACCTTAAGCATTTAATGACCTCATCAAATCATCTACATTATCAAAGGGCCCCACCAAATTTTTTCCTTCTTTACACTCCTCCAAAGTTTGAACTGTTTCCTCATTAAATTGAGGTTCCTGTGTCTCAAACAAAAAAGTAATAAACCGATCTACTGTTCTTTTACTTTCTTCTGTTAATAAGGCATACATACTATTCTCTCTGTCTGAAATTACATTCATTCCAATGCCTCCCTCTTTCAAAATCAAATACAATTCTGCCTTTTTATTATATTTATTGTTTGTGTCATTTGCAAGGCAAAATTTAATTGCCCTTCTTTTTTAGATTGACAAAAAAGCTCCACAAATTCATAATGATATCGCATTATACTTAATGATTTTTGGAGCCCAAATGAAACATATACAGAACAGTTCTACAACCGCACAAGTGACCGAACAACATGGCAATATGAGTAATAAAACTCTGTTACTCATAATTATTACCCTCGCATGGCCGACGATGCTCGAGCAGCTCTTACATACCGCGGTTCAGTATATCGATACCGCTATGGTCGGTTCCCTCGGCACGGACGCAACTGCTGCTGTCGGCGCTACTACTACGGTCAACTGGCTGATCGGCAGTACCATATCCGCCGTTGCTGTTGGTTTCTTAGCATTTATTGCACAGGCCCACGGTGCCGGCGAACTCGGAAAGATCAAAAAAGCCTCTGCACAGGCAGTCCTTGCTGTACTGTTCTGCGGTATCCTCTTCACCGGACTGACTCTGACACTCAGTCCGGTTATTCCCGCATGGATGCAGGTAGATAAATCCATCCGCCCGATGGCTTCAAAGTACTTCTTCATCCTCTATGCACCAATGCTGTTCCGTACTGCTTCCATCATCTTCGGTACGGTCTTACGTGCTGTCGGAGACACAAAAACACCCATGCGCGTCGGCGTATGGGTGAATATTACGAACGTTGTATTGAATTTCTTATTGATTTATCCTACCAGAACTGTATCCCTCTTCTCACTGGAACTCATGATTCCCGGAGCCGGACTTGGTGTTATCGGTGCAGGTATTGCAAGTGCAATTGCATTCTTCGTCGGTGGTGTCATCATCACTATCGCAGTATGCAGACATCCGCTCTTAAGTCCGAAGGGCGAATCGTTCCGCCCGGATTGGAGTATCCTGCGTCCCTGTCTTAAGGTAGCACTGCCGAACGCCTTACAGCGCTTCGGAACCTCACTTGGGTATGTTGTCTTCGCCGCTAGGATTAACTCCCTCGGCGAGATCTCTACCGCCGCACACACAATCGCAAACACGATAGAATCTGCCTTCTATATCCCCGGTTACGGCATGCAGGCAGCCGCCGCTACCCTGACCGGCAACGCACTCGGCGCCGGAGACCATAAGCGCATGCGCCACACCGCAAAGCTCTTACTTACCATCGAGGTCGCCCTCATGATACTATCCGGCGGTCTTTTGTTCCTGCTTGCACCGAACATGGTACGCATCTTCAGCAAAGATATGGAAGTAATTCTGCTTGGCGCTACCGTACTTCGTATGGTTGCTGTCTCAGAGCCATTCTACGGTATCTCCATCATCATAGAAGGTATGCTGCAAGGCATGGGCAAAACCATGTTCCCCTTCGTCTGCAACATCGCCGGCATGTGGGGCATCCGCATCGTCGGAACATTTATCTGCACCCAGTTGCTCGGCTACGGTCTTGCTTCTGCGTGGGG
>JAZSIB010000181.1:0-2356 GCA_045533585.1 Lachnospiraceae bacterium
CGAAGCCACCCAGATATACACACTGTCAAACGGGGAGGTGATAATCGTCTTTCAGACGGAACGCATCATAAAGTATGAAGCATGTAAAAATGCATGCATCGGCATAAACAATGCAGAAATCAGGATAAATTTTGCGGCAAGAGCCTTAATCTCATCGGTTGTATTGTAAATCTGCGGGAACAAAGAAGAACATGCTGCGAGCGCTCCTCCCATTACGATACAACTCAGTACGGAAAACGTAATCAGACGATATGCCGCAAGCTTCGCTTCTTCCTTCTCGTCTGCACCCAGATGCTGTCCGACAATAATCGACACCGTGCTTCCAAGCGCAATAAACACGACATTGAACAGATTCACGATGGTAGAGGAGATGTTGGTTGCTCCGACTACCGACAATCCGCGTACCGAATAGCACTGATTCAGCACCGCCATACCGGCTGCCCAAAAGCCTTCATTTGCAATCAGCGGAGTTCCTTTAATAAAGATACTCTTAACCAAAGAACCCGGAATATAAAGACTCTTGTAAGCCCCCTGAATAAATATGTTCCGCTCCTTCTTATAGTGTGTCCAGGCAACTACGATACCAAGTTCTACAAAACGAGACAAAACGGTTGCAATCGCTGCACCGGCTACGCCAAGTTCCGGGAACCCGAATTTACCAAAGATCAAAAGATAATTAAATACCAGATTGACACCTACCGCTACAATACCTGCAAGCATCGGTACAAACGTCTCTCCGGTCTCACGCAAGGTTCCGGAATACGCCTGAATCACTGCAAACGGAATCATCTGAATCAGCATAATCAGCATATATTCCTTTGCATACTCCAACGTAAGCGCCAAATCCCCGCCGGCGCCACCGTCTTCATGCAGATACAGCTCAATCAGTTGCTCTCCCGCAAACACGAAGAGGAGCATGGCAATGATTGCAATTACGATGGTCGAAATCAACTTGAAGCGGAAGGCATACCGTACACCCTCGTGATTTCTCTGCCCAAAATACTGTGCACCGAAAATACCTGCTGCTGATACCGCTCCGAACACCAACAAAGAAAATACAAACGCCAACTGGTTTACAATTGCCACGCCGGACATCGCTTCCGTGCCGACAAGCCCTACCATAATATTATCCAAAAGATTTACGAAGTTCGTAATCGCATTCTGAATGATGATGGGGAGCGTTAACAGAATCACTCTCTTATAAAATGCTTTGTTACCAAATAATACTCTCATATCAACCTCCATTCCGAGAACATTTTTTGTTCGAGACAAATGTCTTCTAAGAAGACATACGCAACAGAAACTTGCGAACGCAATTTCTGTTGTCGCATCAAGGCAACTTTGTGTCGTCCTCGTCACAAATTGCCGTGTGAAAAAATCAGCATATCAATGTGATTTTTCACACTAAACTCTTTCTTTTATACATACACAAGGGACTTGCACTTCTGCAAATCCCCTGTCAACACATTACTGTTCTTTTTCTGCAATCTTGATGCCAAGCTCTACAAGCTGCTTCTCATCTACCACGTTCGGTGCTTCGCACATCAGGTCGGATGCATCCTTCACCTTCGGGAATGCGATAACATCACGGATGCTGTCTGCACCGGTCATCAGCATGATGAGGCGGTCAAGACCGTAAGCAAGTCCTGCGTGAGGCGGAACTCCGTACTTGAACGCATTCAAGAGGAATGCAAACTGTGCGTAAGCCTGCTCCATCGTGAAACCAAGTACACTGAACATCTTCTCCTGAATATCAGTCTGGAAGATACGTACGCTACCGCCGCCAAGCTCAGTACCGTTCAGGACGATATCGTAAGCCTTCGCACGTACTCTGCCCGGGTCGCTGTCAAGATACTGCAGGTCCTCTTCCATCGGCATGGTGAACGGATGGTGTACTGCTACAAAACGACCTTCCTCGTCATCATACTCAAGAAGCGGGAACTCTGTTACCCAGAGGAAATTAAACTGTTTCTTATCAAGAATATCCAGCTGCTTTGCAACTTCACAACGAAGTGCACCCAGCACTGCATATACGACTTTGTTCTTATCTGCGGCAAAGAGCATCAAGTCGCCCGGCTTTGCTCCCATCGCTGCGGTCAGAGCTGCCAGCTCTTCTTCGGTCATGAACTTTGCAAACGAAGACTTGTAGGTACCGTCTGCATTCACTGCAAGGTAAGCAAGACCCTTTGCACCGTAATCCTTTGCAAAGTCTACCAGTGCGTCAATCTTCTTACGCGGCATCTCTGCCTGTCCCGGTACGGTAATACCGCGAACGGAACCGCCGTTTGCAATCGCTCCGGTAAATACGGAGAAACCACAATCCTTCACCACATCACTTACATCACAAAGCTCCATA
>JAZSIB010000288.1:0-2354 GCA_045533585.1 Lachnospiraceae bacterium
CTTAATCGCGCCGTCCTCTGCCTTCTCGGTCAGGTCATTGCGGATTTCACGCTCAATCGCCGGTGCAATCAGACGCTCGTAGCTGTCTGCGATAGCCGCACAAAGCGTATCTTTCGTATTCGCATTTTCATTAATGATAACTTTCTTCTCAAGATAACGTAATATCTGCTCTACCGGCGCAGTAATCTTGATGCCGAGGAACTTCTCATCCTCGCCGCGGTTCAGTGCCAGCACACGATGTCCCGGAATCTTCTCAATCTTCTCTTCAAATTCGTAGTACATCTCGTATACGGACTGTTCCTTCGGATTCTTCGCAGCAGATGCGATTGTCCCAAGTTCAGCCGTCACCTGACGGATATAGCTTCTGTACTCTGCGTTATCGGAAACTACTTCGGCAATGATGTCCATCGCACCCGCAATCGCCTCCTGTGCTGTCTTTACATCTTTCTCCGGATCAATGTAAGCTACTGCCTCTTCCTCCAGAGACTTGTCCGTCTCCTGAGCGAGAATCAGGTCTGCGAATGGTTGCAAGCCTTTTTCCACTGCAATCGTTGCTCTGGTTCTTCTCTTCGGACGGTACGGGCGATATAAGTCCTCTACCACTACCAATGTCTTTGCTGCAAGAATCTGCTCACGCAGTTCGTCGGTTAATTTGCCTTGTTCTTCTATACTGGAGAGCACCTGGTTCTTCTTCTCTTCAAGATTACGAAGATAAGTCAGTCTCTCATCTAAATTACGGAGCACTTCATCATCCAGAGAGCCGGTTACTTCCTTACGGTAACGGGCGATAAACGGGATGGTGTTTCCCTCATCAATCAACTGTACGGTTGCCTGCACCTGCTCTACTCTGATATTCAGTTCTTCTGCAAGCTGTTTTAAAATATCCATGTTACTTAACCATGCCTTTCTGTTGCCTGTTTGTATGTTTACATACAGAAATATCATACCATTTTGGAGTTTCACTGTAAAGGAAAAACTCTATTCCTTATCTAATCCTTGATGATTCCGAACGAATCTGCCCTAAATAATGCGGTTGAAACTTTTTACAGTCGGTGCTATACTGTATTTGAGATAATTATGTCATTTTGTATTTATCGGTATCAGTTTTCTCAATACATTTAGGACGGAGCGCGTATGGCAGCATTAGCAACACTTTCAAATCAGGCAATGCATCCATCTGCAGCAGGTTTTGCTGCGGCTGCTTCGTATGCCGGCGGAAAGCCGATCACCATCTCTCCGGATGCTTTGCTTGGCAAGGCGCTCAGTACCAAAGTGAATGGGAATGCTGTCGTAACCGGTTCCGGTGAAGCAGACGAATCCAAAGCGACCCAGTTTGACGGTTGTGCAACCTGTAAGACCAGAAAGTACGTAGACCGTTCGAATGAAAGTGATGTTTCCTTCCAGTCGGCGTCACACATCAGCCCTTCTGCTTCTGCTGCAGTGGTATCTTCCCACGAACGTGAGCATGTGGCAAATGCAGTCCAAAAGGCAAGCAAGCCCGGTGCCAAGCTCGTCTCTGCTACTGTGCGTCTCATTACTTCTGTTTGCCCGGAGTGCGGCAGACGTTATGTCGCAGGCGGTGTCACAAACACCTTAATTCAGTACAGCAAGAACCCGTATTCACAGAATCAGAAAAGGGTTAACGACGGATTACTCTCCGGAAACAACGTGGATTTCAAATTGTAACTCTAACAAACAGAAGCATCGGTTTTCCGATGCTTCTATAAATTAATCCGATTCTTTTCGCCTGATATTCCCTAAAATCCATTCTTACATTCTTGCTAATCTCTTATGCATCTCATAAAGGAACGGATCCAGATCCTTCTTCATTGCCAATGCTTCTTCCATATCCAGATCCATGAACTGACCATGGCGGTATGCGATTACACGGTTCTGTTTTCCTTCGCACAGTACCTCAACGGCCTTACATCCAAGTGCAGACGCATATACTCTGTCCTTACAGGTCGGGCTGCCGCCACGTTGGAGGTGTCCGAGGATGGTTGCACGTGCCGTTACACCGGTCGCTGCCTCGATGCGCTGTGCCAGACCGTGGGAATCGCCGATGCCCTCTGCATTGATGATAATGTGATGGGTCTTACCGACCTTCTTCTTCTCGATGACATGGTTAATCAGACGCTGCTCGTCTCCGTTGTAACGTTCTACGGTCAGAATGTTCTCCGCGCCGTTTGCGATACCGCACCAAAGCGCGATATGTCCTGCTGTTCTTCCCATTACCTCGATGATACTGATGCGTTCATGGGAATTCGAGGTATCACGCACCTTATCGATTGCTTCCATCGCGGTATTTACCGCAGTATCGAATCCGATGGTATAATCGGTGCAGGCAATATCCA
>JAZSIB010000285.1:0-4835 GCA_045533585.1 Lachnospiraceae bacterium
ATGTAATCTTTGTTGTATAAGTGATGGTCGAGTGTTAAGATGACATCTGCTTCGTTATGATCCAGCATATGCAACATGACTGCGGAGTCCCCAGTGGTGAAGCGGACAGAAATGGAAGGGTATTTTGTGTGAAAATCAATATAGTGGGAGATAACCATCTCTTCACATACGGAGTCAGGGGTTACCACGTGGATGTGACCGCTGATTTCTTTTTTTGTTTCAAGGCTTTCTTTCAAATCGTCTGTCAGGGAACGGATCTGATGTGCGTAAGAAACAAGCTCACGCCCTTTTTCCGTAAGCGTTATGGTGTGGTTGATGCGTTCAAACAGAAGACACTCCAATTCGTCCTCTAACTGTTTTATCTGAAATGAAACGGTGGATTGTGAATAACCGAGCTGCTCGGCTGCCTTTGTAAAGCTTCCCAACTCGGCAACATGAATAAAAGTAGTTAAGTTCCGTAATTCCATCTTATTATCCTACCTTCCGTAACTGCGAAAATTGTATTGCAGTTACAATATGAGCTATCTGTCTTGGTGTTTTTACTATCAAAAAAATCGATGGTAAATATCAAAACCATTCGTTTGACTGATGATGGGGAACATTATACAATACGCATCAAGAAAAGGCAAGCAACGAGCGCGCGAATCGATTTGACCTTGAGAGTGAACTTTATTATGAGAATATTTTTGTGTAAGGAGTCTTAGTAATGAAGAAAGTTATTTCAGTTATTTTGGTACTTGTTCTATGTGTGGGAAGCTGTTTTGCATTCACCGGATGCTCCGGCAGCAGTGCGGATGGAAAATACAAAATTGGTATCTGTCAGTTGATGGAGCATGTGGCGCTTGATGCTGCAACAGATGGCTTTAAGCAGGCAATTATTGATGAGCTTGGCGCAGATGCAGTGGAGTTCGATGTTCAGAACGGTCAGAATGATCCGACTACTTGTTCAACGATTGTTAACCAGTTTGTATCAAACAAGGTTGACCTGATTCTGGCAAATGCGACACCGGCACTTCAGTCGGCAGCGGCAGCGACCGGAGATATTCCGATTCTCGGTACTTCCGTAACCGAATACGGTGTAGCACTTGAGTTAAAAGATTTTAACGGCACCGTTGGCGGAAATATTTCGGGTACATCCGACCTTGCTCCTCTGGATAAGCAGGCAGCGATGATTGTTGAATGGTGTCCAGAAGCTAAGACGGTTGGATTGCTCTATTGCTCGAAGGAAGCAAACAGTCAGTATCAGGTTGATGTAGTAAAAGCAGAACTTGAGAAGAAGGGTCTTACTGCAACGCTTTACCCCTTTACTGACTCGAATGACCTGGCTCAGATTTGTACAACGGCAGCAGATAAATGTGATGTGATTTATGTTCCTACCGATAATACCGTTGCAGAAAATACAGGTATTATTGATAACATCTGCGAACCGAAGAAGGTTCCGGTAATTGCAGGTGAGGAAGGTATCTGTTCCGGATGTGGGATTGCTACCCTTTCCATCAGTTATTATGATCTTGGCTACACCACCGGTAAGATGGCAGTCAAGATATTAAGAGATGGTGAGGATATCTCTACAATGCCGATTGAGTATGCTGAGAAGCAGACTCCGAAGTATAACAAGCAGAATTGTGAAGCTTTGGGAATCACACCGCTTGACGGATATGTAGCGATTGAAGCAAACTAATGCAGATATTAGGCCGGGGAGTGCGAATCTTCTCTCCGGCCGTTTAACTATTTTTGCGGATAGGTGAATTGATTATGGAAATTTTAGCACAACTTTTTAATGCATTACCGGGTTCAATTTCGCAAGGACTCATATGGGGGATTATGGCGATTGGTGTGTATATCACATACCGTATTCTTGATGTTGCCGACCTTACGGTAGATGGTTCTTTTGCAACGGGTGGTGCCGTGGCAGTTATGCTCATTCTGAATGGCTGCAATCTATGGCTTGCTATGCTGGCAGCATTTGTGGTCGGACTTCTTG
Organism: Lachnospiraceae bacterium; assembly: GCA_045533585.1. Classification (GTDB taxonomy): domain Bacteria; phylum Bacillota; class Clostridia; order Lachnospirales; family Lachnospiraceae; genus SZUA-448. The sequence continues at coordinate 1,985 of JAZSIB010000285.1, forward strand.
CCGGTGCCATAACAGGACTTTTGCATACGTTCATGGGGATTCCCCCGATTCTGGCCGGTATTCTTACACAGCTTTCGCTGTATTCCATTAATCTGAAGATTATGGGAAAGGCAAACCAGTCGGTCAATGTGAATCAGACGGACCTTCTTGTTTCGCTGCGTTGGGTACGGGAACTGGCTTTCCACAACCCCCTTATTACCGTAGGTTTGGTTTTGATTGTATTAATCGCCGCCCTTTATTGGTTCTTCGGAACAGAAATGGGCTGTGCCATCAGAGCAACCGGTGCCAACTTAAATATGAGCCGTGCACAGGGGATCAATACAAATTTTAATAAAGTGCTTGGCATTATGCTGTCAAACGGACTGGTTGCTTTCTCAGGTGCATTTCTTGCACAATACCAGGGATTTGCTGACGTAAAGATGGGTCAGGGTTCCATCGTTATCGGTCTTGCTGCTGTGATTATCGGCGAGGCCTTGTTTGGAAAAATATTTAAGAATTTTGCGTTAAGACTATTATCGGTTGCGTTCGGTTCAATTATCTATTACATTGTGATTCAGGCAGTTATTACAATGGGCCTGGATGCTAATCTGTTAAAGCTGCTTTCGGCGGCAATTGTAGCGATATTCCTTGCGATTCCGTACTGGAAAAGAAATTACGCAGAGAATCACATGAGAAAAGTGAAGGGGGGGAAAGGAAAATGCTTGATATTATTAATGTGGAAAAGACCTTTAACCCGGGAACGATAAACGAGAAAAGAGCATTGAACGGCATCAATCTTCATCTGGATGAAGGGGATTTTGTAACGGTTATTGGCGGTAATGGCGCCGGAAAATCTACGATGCTCAATATGATTGCCGGTGTATATCCGGTAGACTGCGGAAACATTATTGTTGATGGTGTCGATGTTACAAGATTGCCGGAATATAAGCGGGCAAAATATCTGGGTCGTGTATTTCAGGATCCGATGACCGGTACGGCGGCAGACATGCAGATAGAGGAGAATCTTGCCCTGGCAGCTCGCAGGGGAAAAAGAAGAACTCTGCGCGCCGGTATTACCGCAAAGGAAAGAAAAGAATATAAAGAACTTTTGAAAATTCTTGATTTGGGACTGGAGGAACGACTGACTGCTAAGGTAGGGTTACTTTCCGGTGGACAGCGTCAGGCTCTGACTTTACTTATGGCAACATTGAAAAAACCGAAACTTTTGTTGCTTGATGAGCATACCGCAGCGCTTGATCCGAAAACAGCGAAAAAAGTTCTTGATATTACAGAAGAAATTGTTGCCAAGGATAATCTGATTACCATCATGATAACGCACAATATGGCAGACGCGATTCGGGTCGGAAACCGTCTGATCATGATGCATGAAGGACAGATTGTGGTGGATGTTAAGGGTGAAGAAAAGAAAAAACTTACCATTGAGCAGCTTCTACAGATGTTTGAAGCATCCAGCGGAAGCAAATTCACCAGTGATAAGGTTATGCTTTCGAAATAGGAGTGGCGAAAAATGTATTTCGATGATATTATACTGGGGATGTCAGTTGAGATTGCACCTGCGGTGATTGAAAAAGAAAAAATGATGGCATTTGCCCGGGATTACGATAATATTCCACTACACACAGATGAGGAGTATGCAAAAACCACACCGTTCGGCAAATTGATTGCGCCGGGAGTGATGTCGTTTATGTCGGTATGGGCGAAGTACCTGGAGGTTGACTTTTTCGGTGAGGAGCTTCTTGCCGGAAAGTCTACCAAAATAGAGTGGCTGAAGCCGGTGTTTGCTGAGGATATCCTGACCGGTAAGGCGACAATAACCGGTCTCGTGAAACGCAATGAAAAGAACGGACTGGTTGAGGTTTCCATCGATGCGTACAACCAAAATGGTGAATTGGTATTAAAGGACGTAACGGAAGCGATTGTAAAATGCAGACCTGTTTGCGGTTAAGATAAGATTAATATGAGGTAGTTGCATGAAAAAGACCTATGTAACATCGATGCCAAACCATATTGGTGCATTTTTGAAAGCGAGCAAGTGTTTCTCGTCTCTTGGAATCAATATTACCCGCGTAAGTTATAACAAGGCCGTGGATTCCCATACGCTGTTTATTGATGCAGAAGGCACAGAAGAACAACTGAAAAAAGCGGATGTTGAGCTTGAGAAAATTGGTTACCTGCAAAGCAACGCAAGCAGCACGAGCGTTGTACTGATTGAGTTTTGCCTTGAGGATGTTCCGGGAAGCGTCACCAATATTCTGACGTTAATCAATGATTTTAACTTTAACATTTCTTATATCAGCTCACAGGAAAACGGTACCGATTATCAATTATTTAAAATGGGTCTGTATGTAGAGGACTATGAAAAAATATCAATTTTTTTAAAAGAAGCAGAAAGACTATGCAAAGTCCGAGTTATCGATTATAATAGTTCGGAAAAGGTTTTTGATAACAGCATTTTCTACAATGCTTATGTAACGGGGCTTTCCCGAATGATGGGACTTTCCGCTGACGTCAGCCGCGAACTTTTGGTGCATGTTAATCTGGCAATGCAGACGCTCGATGAACAGGGGTTGTCTCCTTATCGGACCTTTGACAGCATAAGTAAATTTGCGGAGCTGCTCGGTGCTTCCAGAGGAAATGCTTTTTCACCGAGAATCAGTACACATAAGGTATCGGAATCCACGGAGATTACTTTGATTGAGCCGCCTTGTGGCAGTAATACCATGATTATCCGGAGTAATGAGGCGTTACTGTTTGTAGACAGTGGGTATGCCTGCTACAAAGAGGAAATGGTAAAGGTGTTCCGGAAGTTGGTGCCGGATTTTGACCGTCAGAAGAAAACCATTCTGGTAAC
>JAZSIB010000066.1:0-2274 GCA_045533585.1 Lachnospiraceae bacterium
CTCCGACTTTGCACAATCGAACCGGCAGCGCTTTCTGCAGTACTGTTCGTATCGGAATTTCGACAGTTCCCCGTCTCTCTCTCCTCGCCATTGACCGGAACCACGACCTGCTCCGTGAGCTTCGCCGGATGTGCCATGGCATACTTCTCACGTCGAATACAGCTCGCCGTAATCAGACGGTGCGTATCGTCCGGAATCAACTGCAGCCAGAGCATATCCCTGCCACAGACCGGAACATTGCCCGCCTTTGTCATGCGCCAATATTGGTATTTTCCCTCCGTGAGAAATATCACACTCACCCTGCCGTGGAAATCCTCACAGTCCAACCGCATCTGATAATACGGAAAATACTGAAATCCCCACGAGGTGTTGCGGTCCAGTCGTTTGCGTTTCATATGGTTTACTCCGTTCTATCTTATCTGCGGTACGGGCTCTCGAACTCACGCTCCGCCTTCGCCACTGCATCTTCCAACGACATACCGGCAAAGCTCTGTGCGCCGAGGAATCTGCCCGACTTCTTGTCATCCACAAAGGCACCAACTACGATGCCGGGAATCGCACTCTCCGGTGCATTCGGCGCCTGCGGACCGCCAAGGTCGGTGCGGCACCAACCCGGATCGGTCAGGTTAATCATAACATCCGTGCCCTGTACGGTCGAGCCCAGGTCAATCGTAATCTTGTCCAATGCCGCCTTGCTCGCGGAATACCCTGCCTGCTGCGGTTCCAGTGCGATGCCGCTGGTCGTATTCAGCACACGTCCAAAGCCGTTCGCAATCATCTTCGGCAGGAAATGATACATAATCATCGCCGGAGCGATAGTGTTAATCTTGAAGCTCTCGGTATAATCCTCCACCGGAGTTGTAAAATACTCGGTGCGGTATGCAATCTGAAGCCCTGCATTGTTCAGCACGATGTCCACGCGAACGCCAAGCGCATCAATGTCAGCCAGCATCTTCTCCACTGCTGTAAGGTCAGTCAGCTCCGCCTCCACCGCGTAAGCTTCTACGCCGAGTGCCTTCACTTCTTCCAGCAGCTTCTCGGTGTGAGACAGCTTGCGGCTGTGCAGAATCAGGTTGCAGCCCTGTTCTGCCATAAACAATGCGGTCAGGCGGCCGATGCCCCTACTCGCTCCGGTAATCAATGCCCATCTGTTCTTTACATCTACCATAACACAACCTCCTCTATCAATAATAGATTTCTCCTCTTTCTTTCAAATATGCAAGAAAGCCCTCGCAGCCTTCTACCACATCGTCATAGGTCGCATCAAAATTGCCGGTATACCACGGGTCTGCGATATCTCGCTCCGAACCGGCGAAGGTCAGGAACTTGTGCACCTTCTCGTCCGGGTCACCCTTCAGCATACGGTGGAGGTTGCGGATATTCCATGTATCCATGCCGATGATATAATCAAATTTATCATAATCCCGCCACGATACCTGACGCGCTTCGTGCGGTATCACGCGGATGCCGACCTCGTGCATCTTGCGGACCGTCCCGCGGTGGGGCGGATTGCCCAGCTCTTCCGTGCTGGTCGCCATTGAGTCGATGTAGAACTGGTCGGATAAGCCGCGTTCGTTTACTATGTGCTGAAAGACGAACTGAGCCATTGTTGATCTACAAATATTTCCATGGCAAACATATAGGACATTTATTTTTCTTTGCATAAGTCGGTATACCTCCGAATTATCTTGGTTTTATCAGTGTTTATCATACTTTTCTCTGTTGGACTTATCTTTTCATAGTATAGCATAACTCGGCATAAGATAGCCAGTAAAAACGGAGTAAAATGCTCCGTTTTTACCTTTTCCTACATTTCCCAACTTTTCAACAGGTACTAAACACATCTCATACGCTTCAATTCTTTCTTTGTTTCCAAAGCACCTGTTTCGCTCATCTTTTTCTTAATTTCATCTCTCATGGCCAGCTCTTCCATCTCACCCTTGCATCTCACGCACCTTACTAACACATTTAATACTTCCACTGATTGTTATCTTGTCTGATGTTCCGCCAACGTCACTCATATAAGAACAACCACCTTTCTATTATTTTTTAATATCCCCCTCTATACACACATGTCAAACTTGAATGTACTCTTGTAGATATGCTATTCATTCTCACAAAGCGCATCACTCCACAATCACAAAAACAAAAAACACTCGATATTAGTTATCCCTAAAATACCGAGTGTTTCTCATAGTTAATTAAAATATAAATACTACATAATCAGAAGCTTAATTTCTGTTTTGTTTTGCCAAACCATTCCGGAATCGAACC
>JAZSIB010000174.1:0-6114 GCA_045533585.1 Lachnospiraceae bacterium
TGTTTGTGCTGCCGGAATACCGTGGGAATGGTTATGGAAAGGCACTGTTGAAAAAGCTTGCAGCAATCAGTGGAGGACGTGGATGGGGGCGTCTGGAATGGAGCTGTCTTGACTGGAATCAGCCGAGCATTGATTTTTATCTGTCTCTGGGGGCGAAACGGATGGATGATTGGACGATGTACCGGATGACAGGAGAAGTACTGGAGAGATTTGCAGAGTAGACTATAGTGATCTGATGAAACTATATGTAAGAAGTTGAAAGGAGAATGCTTATGAATAAATGGTGGAGATTTATCCTTGCAGTGGTGATCGCGATTGCGGTGAATGCTATCGCGATCGGAGCATTTATATTGTGGTGTAAGCATATTGAGAAGACACAGGCGGTGATAGATATGGTTACGACCTATGCGATGATGAGATAAAAATTCATGTGAAAACAGCGCGAAAAGAATAAAAAAATGAGGCATATGCCTCATTCTGTAGTGGTTTCCTCTGATTCTGTTTCCTGCAGAGAACGTTCATAGTTGTCAAAGATATAAGAAAGTACCGGAGCAACACCAATCAGTTCACAACCATAAAGATGCATGCCATCTTCAAGATCCTTGCTGCGTATAATCTTTACAACGCAGTAAAGGGTAGCGTTCTCGTCGCCAAGGTTAATGGTGGCATTAAAGTAGTAGTTAAGTGGCAGTATGCTTTCAGTGATAAAACCGATACCACACTTGGAAATATCAATGACGTTAATCGGCGCGTCAATATTTTCTACTTTAACATTATCCTGCATAAACAAAGAAGAGATTCGTAAATTTAACTCGACCTGCATTCTTTTTGCTCGTCTTTTCTCCTGCACTGTGTTATCCTCCGATTTTGTTAATAAAATACCATATTAGGAAAAATATAATTAAAGTATACCTTATTGGGAGAATGATTTCAATCTGTTTTCGCATCAATTGGAGGATTTTCTCATGTTTTTAGCTTTGCAGATATGAAGAAGGCAAGAGTCACAGCAAAATTTTCAAAAAATTCTTAAATAACTGAAAATTCATGCTTGACAAATCGATGGTTCTTCAATATAATATGCATTGTTCCGCTTCAAGCGGTATGGGATCATAGCTCAGCTGGGAGAGCATCTGCCTTACAAGCAGAGGGTCATAGGTTCGAGCCCTATTGGTCCCATTTTGGCGAAATAGCTCAGTTGGCTAGAGCATACGGTTCATACCCGTAGTGTCGAGGGTTCGAATCCCCCTTTCGCCACGTAAGAAAACCTTGAGAGCATGTGGCTTTCGAGGTTTTTTGTTTTATATGATTGATTTATGTAGAGTCTTGATTGTTCAGAAAGGAAAATGTGTTATGCGGATTGGAACAGGGTACGATGTGCATCGGTTGACAGAAGACAGACTGCTGATTCTTGGCGGGGTGACGATTCCGTATGAGAAGGGACTGCTCGGACATTCGGATGCTGACGTATTGGTACATGCGATTATGGATGCGTTGCTTGGTGCGGCAGCACTGGGGGATATCGGCAAGCATTTTCCGGACAGTGACCCGGAGTATAAAGGAATCTCCAGTATGAAGCTTCTGGCGCATGTGAGAGAGCTTTTGGAGCAGAACGGGTATCTGGTAGGGAATATCGATTCGACCATTGTGGCGCAGGCACCAAAACTGGCACCATATCTGCCGCAGATGATAGAGAATATTGCAGAGGTTCTGGGAATAGACCCGTCTCAGGTAAGTGTGAAGGCAACGACAGAAGAACGTCTTGGATTTACCGGAAGCGGAGAGGGCATTGCGGCGCAGGCAGTGTGCCTTCTGAACGCGGTACGGGATGAATTGAAGTACGTAAGCTTTGATTATGATTGCAGTGATGCACATATGACGGAATCCGGTATGCAGAGTTCCTGTGCAGGTTGTCAGGGCTGCAAACGCAGTGCAGACTGAAAAAAAGATGCCGGGGTTAGTACCCGGCACCGGAATCAGTATTATTTGATTTTACGATTTTTACTATGCGGCTGGTGCCGAGTCTGTCGGCACCGGCTTTTATCATGTCTTCGGCGTCTTCCAGTGAGCTGATGCCGCCGGCCGCTTTGACCTTAACCGTCGTGCCTACATTGGCACGCATCAGGGCAACATCGGAAACCGTAGCACCTGCTTTGGAAAAACCGGTGGAAGTCTTGATAAAGTCGGCACCTGCTTCAGTAACGGCCTTGCAGAGCTGTATCTTCTCTTCTTCGGTCAGAAGACAGGTCTCAATAATCACTTTCAAGAGCTTGCTGTTGCAGGCTTTTTTGATTGCACGGATCTCTTCGGTCAGCTCATTGTAGCGCTTATCTTTTACCATACCGAGATTGATGACCATGTCGATCTCGTCAGCGCCGTTGTTCACGGCATCGGCAGTTTCGAAAACTTTTACTGCAGTGGTATTGTAGCCGTTCGGGAAGCCGATAACGGTGCAGACCTTCATACGTTCACCGACATAGTCTTTTACTGCTTTCACATAAGACGGCGGGATGCAGACAGAAGCTGTACGGTAGTGAATTGCGTCATCACAGATGACTTTAATCTCTTCCCATGTGGCTGTCTGGGAGAGCAGGGTGTGGTCTACGAGGGCTAAGATGTCTTGATTGTTCATAAGCGAATCCTTTCGTATGTTCATAATGATTTTTCATTTGCGGAGCTGGAACTGCCCGGCTTTTTCTAAGGACGTTTGCTGTACTTGTTTTTCTCCGACCACTGCAGGCTGACACGGAAAAGACGCTTGAGGAGCTGTCTGCCATCCAAGGGAATAAGAGGGTAAAGGTAGTTTCGACCTGCTAATGTCTTATTAAATGCAACCGTGCAGACGGTAATGAGTATGCCTGCGATATAACCCCAAAGGCCGAAGAGTTGTGTCAGTATCAGGAGCAGCAAACGCATAAATTTGAGCGCATATCCCATCTCGAAGCTGGTCTGTGCATAGGTTGCGATGGCGACAAATGCCATATATAGCATCGCTTCGCTGTTGAACCAGCCGGAACTTACGGCAAATTCACCAATGACCAGACCGGCAACCACACTGAGCGGTGTGCTGAGCATGGTCGGGGTGTTGATGGAGGCGAGCCGCAGACCGTCAATGGCAAGTTCCAGAATGAGAAACTGCCAGAAGAGCGGGATATTCTGCGGTTCTTTGACCAAAATGAATTCAAATGCCGGAGGTAACCATTCCGGGTTCAGTACGAACAACAGGAAGGTTGGTGTCATCAGCCAGGTGATGAGATTTGTCAGGAACCGGGTGATACGGATATAAGTTCCGGTAACCGGCGGAAAATAATAATCATTCGCCTCTTCCATAATATCAAAAACAGAGGTCGGAAGCAACATCACAGCGGGTGAATTATCAACAAGAATGGCAATCTGTCCTTCTAACAGGGAGGCGGCAGTACTGTCCGGACGTTCGCAGTATTTAAAGTTCGGGAAGGGATTCAGCCAGGTACTCTCGTAGAGAGCTTCTGCAAGGCTCTCCTGATTGAGCGAGAGCGCATCTACCTTGAGATTCTTCAGGCGTTCCCGCAGTTTGTTGACAAGTTTCTCATCCGCACGACCTTCCATATAGCTGATTACTACATCGGTACGGGAGCTGCCGCCGACCTCAAACATTTCCATACGAAGCTTTGGGTCACGGATGCGGCGGCGTATCAGAGCGGTGTTGAATACAACGGTCTCGACAAATCCGTCCTTAGAACCGCGCATTACTTTGTCTTTGTCCGGCTCGTCCACGCTGCGCGCAGGATAGGTACGACAGTCGATGGAAATACCCTGATCATAACCATCGATGAACAGACAGGGAGCACCCGAGAGGATGTGCTTGAGGATTGTTTTTTCGTCCTGTATCAGGTCAACCTCAAAGTAAGGGATGAATTTGTCCAACATCTCATGAACGGTGTCGGGCATGTCTTTTTCTTCTATGCTCTGAAATTGTTGAATCAGCTTCTGCAAGACTTCATCTTTTACAAAGCCGTCAATAAAGTAGATGGTTGCATCACGACCACCGATGGCAAGTTTGCGGTGAATGAGGTCAAAGCTTTTATCGATAGCGAGGACCGAATCAAGATGAGGAATGATAGTGTTATAGAAGGGGGAGTTGTTCTGCATATGTGCTTCCTTTCTATGTTGGATTTTGTTCTTGCGGAAATGATATAAACTACACTTCGGATGAGTTAATTTTGTGGTTAGTATTTGCATTTTTACATATATTATCCGCAATGTAGCGTATTTGGATTTTGAGCGTGAAATCAAACAGAAAAGCTGAATTTAGTGTTTACTTTTTCATTTTTGGAGACTATAATAGACGGGATGAAGCGATTGCTTTATTAAAGTTGGAGTTCTTTGGATGAAAGAATGAATTCCAATGGGAAGTGTTCATTACAAAGAAATCAAGAACAGAATGTGAAAAAAGGAATTAGAGGAAATGAGCGAAAACGAAAAGGAACTGAATCAGGGAACGCCGGCAGAGGAAGGTTGCACACATGATTGTTCCACATGTGCTTCCAAGTGCGGCAGTCAGACCGCTTCCAAGGAGGATTTTTATGAGCCGTTGAACCAGTACAGCGATGTTCGCCATGTCATCGGTGGGGTAAGCGGCAAGGGCGGCGTAGGAAAATCATTTATCACTTCGTATCTTGCGGTACTGATGAACCGCAAAGGCTACAAGACCGCCATTTTGGATGCGGATGTTACGGGACCGTCAATCCCGAAGGCATTCGGACTTACAGAAAATGCAGAAGCAAGTGAGATCGGTATTCTTCCGAAGACGACACGCGACGGTATCCGTATGATGTCTGTCAATCTTCTTCTGGAAGATAAGGAAACTCCGGTGGTATGGAGAGGTCCGGTTATTGCAGGTACCGTAAAGCAGTTCTGGAGTGATGTACTCTGGAGCGATGTAGACTATATGTTTGTAGATATGCCTCCGGGAACCGGTGATGTGCCGCTTACGGTATTCCAGTCCCTCCCGGTAGACGGTTTGATTATCGTTACCAGTCCGCAGGACCTGGTATCCATGGTGGTGGCAAAGGCAGTGAATATGGCAAGAGCAATGAATGTTCCGATTCTTGGTCTTGTAGAGAATTACAGTTACTTAGAGTGTCCGGATTGTGGCAAGCAGATTTCCGTATTCGGTGAGAGCCATGCGGATGCAACCGCAGAAAAGTTCGCACTGAAGGTACTGGCTAAGATTCCGATTGACCCGAAGATTGCTGCTGCAATTGACAAGGGCGAGGTGGAAAATCTGACCGGTTTATGGCTGGCAGAGGCTGCAAAGGAAATCGAGACACAGCTTCCTTAATTGCGAAACAGGTGAAGAATGGCAGTGTTGCATTCGTGCGGCATTGCAAAAATAAGGAGTAGACAGATTCCGAACGAAAGGCAGGTGGTTTTAGTGAAGACGAGTAATAAGCCGGATAATCCCGACATACCCATTCCCGAACGTTATCTAAAACCACATATGGAGGAATCTGATTATGATCAAGAGATTACAGGAATTGATCGAGCAGAAGGCGTATGCTGAATTCCGCAAGGAAGTACTTGAGTTGAACGAGGCAGACGTTGCTTCTGTTGTGACAGAGCTGGAATCGGCAGAGCAGTTGAAGGTATTCCGCATTTTACCGAAGGACATTGCTGCGGATGTATTTTCTTATCTGCCGATTGAGACACAGCAGGATATTCTGGTGTCGTTGACGGATAAAGAGGCGAGTGGGATTATTGAGAATCTGTATGCCGATGACGCTGCGGATCTTCTCGAAGAGATGCCGGCAAATGTTGTACATCGTTTGCTCGCATTGACAAGTCCCGAGACCAGACGTGATATCAACCAGCTTTTGCAGTACCCGGAGGATTCTGCAGGAAGTATCATGACCGTGGAATACATCGACCTGAAGGAAGAGACCACGGTTGCGCAGGCAATTGAGAAAATCCGCACGACGGGTATTGATAAAGAGACGATTAACAATTGTTTTGTGTTGGACCGTGCACGACACCTCATTGGTATCGTGACACTACGGAAGCTCCTTTTGTCCGGGCAGGATGAGTTGGTACAGGACGTGATGACGGATAATGTCATCAGTGTAAAGACCTTGACCG